>NZ_JBKORL010000105.1:0-72075 GCF_047314525.1 Shewanella sp. BJSY2023SW007
CGCTGTGAATACATCCTTGTAAGCTCGGCGCCAACATCCATGTTGGCGACGGTCACTGATGCGCATATGCCGGGTGATTTGGTGCAATCTGTGGGTGAAGTGTTTTGGCTATCCTCACTCTTTCTCTCACTCACTCTTTCTCTGCCTGAGAGGGACTCGAACTAGAGTTAACCTAGTTATCTAGTGTAACTTGTGTGGAAGAGTTTCCGCGAATGCATAATTTAAGATATAGACAAGTGTACTATGTTTCTTTCTTTATCAAATATAGTCGGTTTCATTAATATATTTTGGAAGTTTAAAGATAATTCCACTTGGGCTGTATAATAAAATGAACGCATTATAAAATTTATAAAGTTAGCTGGGCATATTGGTGCGATAACAGGTATACGACAATTTTTATATTGACCTAGGCTTAAGTGGCTTATTGGATGTTCCAATTCTTTAGCATTTTGTGGATCAAAATCAAACCTAACAGGAACCGGTAAGATAGATTTCAAGATCATATCTGCATAGTAATTGCTTTCGTCTAAATAAAGTTCTGGGTCATTTTGGAACGCTTCATAATCTGGTGATGGAAAATAACACAACCTATGTTTTATTAGCTCATTACGTTTATTGAAGCAATATAGTAGCTGGATTAACCCTCCATCTAGCAGCTTAAGGTTAAATTGCCTATTAGATGACAAATATTTATAAATATCGCTGTAATTAACATTCTTTAAAGCTATTGATACATCGGAGAAACCAGAATAACCTACATGGATCTCATTATTGGTAGTAGTTTCTGATGGAAAGTTTTGATCATCACATAGTCCTGATTTTATAAGTTCCTGTGTTATTTGACTTATTGAGCTTATAGCTTGCTTGTTATTCAAATTGTCACCTCTGACTTAATTTTGCTAGAAGCGCCAATCTTATTTCTTCTGGAATATCTTCCAGATTTACTTCGCCATCTAATAGATTTGATAAGTTCTCAGCGCTTCGTTTAGCTGCGTTGACCCTACGTTTTTCAGATGATGTCATATCTCTGTTTACTACACGCATCTTCTGCCTTTCTGATTCAGTAGGATATCTGAAATTGAGTGTATAATTATTCTCAATTATTTTGTTATATTCATTAATTATCCCATCAAATTGAGTGCCAACACCGCAAATTCTTAGCCAAGCTTTTGTTCTTGTCATTGCAGTGAATAATATATTCCTCTTTTTTGATAATTCGTAATCGCTATTGCAATACTCTGAGTGCATAATATAAACCATTGCAGCTTCATTACCTTTTGCACGGTAAATAGATGTAAAAGTAATACTGTTATCAGAGAAGAACTCATCTGGAGAAGCAGTAACACCAGCAATTGATGAATTAATTCCTTTTTGGAAAAGAAAATTTCTAAGATTCCCTACTTCATTCCTAAGTCTTAGCGCATTTGGATGGATTACTACAATATCACTGGCAAGAATTTCATCCTCATTTATATTCTTTTCTATTTGTTCTGCAATCCATTGTGCTTGTTCCATATCATTATTAAACTTTTTAACTTGTAGGGTTTCATCTGGTGCATTATGACCTTTTAGTAGGGCTGGACTCGAATGGTTACTTCTTGATAGTGTAACAATTGAATTTTCTTTGAGTTCCCCATTTACTATTTCATAACCTATTTCGCCCCATAACTCAGGGTAATCAAACATTTGAATCATTGGGTTATGGTATACACCAAATCCAAGGGCGTGTGCTGCAGTTAGAATGTTTCCAGGGTTTCTGTAACAAACATCAAGAATAATATCTTGAGCTGCCTTATCAAAAGTTACAATAGGGTTTCCAGATGCATCTAATCCCCATATTTCGTCTGGGGAAGACATGCCATTATCCCCAAGGTTTTGCAATTCATCATATGCATAAATTAGCTTTTTTGGGTTTTTAAGTATTGCGTAGCAAATTTTTAAAAATGCATTTGAAAAATCTTGTGCTTCATCTATCAAAATTAAATCATAGAGAGGCGTGAAATCGCTAACTTGGTCTAAAAGTAATTCGCATACAGTTTCAAACTCTTTCCCATATGTATTGGATATTCTTTTTGCAGAGGACCAGTCATAATAATTAACATTATTGGAACAGCATGCTTCATAATAAACTCCAGTACTTTTTGGACTGCCCCAAGCATGTAGAATATTTACCATATCCCAATCAGGTTGCTCACCAGTTGCATCTTCATAAAACTGCGTTATTAGGCGTTTGAATTGTTCTTTAAGTGACCTACTATTAAATGTAACAGCTATTTTCCAATTGGGGTTTTGGGAATGGATGTGGGCAACTTTGCGAGCTAGTACTACAGTTTTCCCCGAGCCAGCTAGGCCTCTTATTCTTTGAACTCCTTCAATATTTTCAAGAACAGCCCTAGTTTGACTTATATCAAGGGTTGCTAACTCACCTTCTAAATTTTTGAGTACAGCACCTTTTGAATCATCACTTTTTATGTATGAACGCTTTTTTGTTTTTTTCAAACTAGACAATGACTGTAGCCTAGATAAAGTTGGTTTTAATAAACTTGGACTGGGAAGACTTTCTGATTTAACTGAAGCAAGAACTTCTTCTGGAGTTCTGCAAACGTTAATTGCTTCGATTAAATCTTGGTTGTAGCCATTTGGTATAAGTGGAGCAAAAGTAATCGAGTTTACTGGTACGATTAACTTTCTATTTTTTGTCAACTCTTTTAATTCTGAAAGTCTGGCTGTCACTTTTAGGTGTACTTCATCAACATGATCAATATCGTCTTCTGTAATAAATCTATTGTTGTTAAAGTGAATAATACTTACTCCGCATTCTTTTGTGCAGAGCAAAGCATCTAGCTTTATGCCACCCTCACTTGAGGAAATAATTGGAAATCCTCTGTAAAAGTGACCTTCTAGCTCTTTATCTTGTCTTAATATGTTGTCCAAACTTGTGCCTAGAGCTTGGCCTTCTGCAGGTGTACCTAAAAACGTGATCATTTCATTTCCATAATTAAGAGTTTAAATAATGTACTTTGGAAGTTTATGAAGTCTATATAAGGTATAGACCGGAATTTATTGCTAGTTCTGAGTATTGAAAATGCTACCACTAGATGGTTATCTAGACTACCATACTGCAGGAATTACTCATTAATTCAAGTTAGATGAAAAGAGTGGGAACACCCACAACTATTTCACTACATACTATGACCAAAGGTTTCAGACTGTTTCAGCCCATAAGGCCAAAGTGCTCGGCTTTGTCGGGTGAAGCTTGGAAGGCTTAGATTCTGTGTCGCTTGTAAAGCAACAAATCCCAAAAGGTTTGGCCAAGCGCAGCTTGGCGCATGGTTGCAATTGGACAGGGATGGCTACCGCAGTGAATTCTAGCTATCCCAGAGCGTACTAAACCGAGTTAAATTTCAATAAAAACAACACTAAAACTATCAATTTGTGGCTGGCAAAACCTTAGCTTGGGTCACAAGTTGCACAGCGGTTAAAGTGGCTTGAGTCAGGGAGGAATATGAGGTGAGGTATTGAAAGCTTGTCCTTGCCTTTTGCCTACTCGGGTGAGCGCGGCTGCCATCCCTGATTGTTGTTAACACTTTAGCTAGCGCTTAAGTATTGCTTTTCGTTGGTTTTTTGTTAAAAGCCTAGCCAATCCTACAGTATTGCTGCGGTGAAAAACAAGCTTTACCGCATGGGGTTTTGTTGTGCGGTTTGGCCCAAGTAACTTGTTTGAGTGACTTGTTTGAGTGGCCTGCTTTAGTTGCCCGTTTAAGTTGGTCGGCTGAGCTAGCGGCTTCTGTGAATGGTTTTGCCGGCATTTTAACTGGCATAAAGTGGCTGGCGGGGAAGCGGCGATGATTTTTAGGAAAAAGTGAACGGTTTTAACCGGTTTTTGAGGATGTTGCAGCAGTAGCTGCCGGGTTGAGATGTTAGTATCGGTTGCTTGGATCTGTTCTGTTGCTGCGGCGGTTTTTTGTGGCTGTTGTTGTATAGGGCTTTGGAAGTCGTAGAGAAAGTTATCGGGATTGTGTAGTGAAAGGAAAAGTCGTTTCGTATGTCTCATCTAAAAAATTTGGCTTTATCAATGGGGATGATGGTGAAAGCTATTTTCTGCATGTTTCGGCGTTGGTGAACAGGAGTGATGAGGTAAGGAAGGTGCGAATAAGTCCTCGTGGCACTCTGGCTTACACAGCAATTGGCGTTCAAGGCATCTGACTGAAGGCATGCCGGGGCCTGTCGAAGTCGGATAACGCAGAGAGCCGGTTGCTGTGAAAGCCCCGAAGGGCGTGGCTTACAGACCTGTCTGCTGTGTTGTGCTTCTTGCAAAGGACTAGGCCATTTGCTGCGAACCACGCCTTGCATCCAAGCCCGTAAGCCGACGCAGAGCACACATGGGACTTGTTCGCACCTTCCCTAAGAATGTGCTGGTCGAGTTTGACCCTACGCCAACCCCAAAGGGATTGTCTGCCAAGCAGGTCCGTATTCCTGAAGTCTATATAAGCGAGCGACTGCTGAATTTCTTCACCTCCAAGGGTATCAGCCCCAAGCATGGTGATGCTGCGTTGCGCTTGCCTATTTCGACCCGTTTTTTCAAAGATCCGGCCAAGGGGCGCCAGTATATAGAAGAACTGGCTAAGCAGTGTGGCTGCAATGCCGTGCTCGGGCTCGAGTTTGAAAAGAAGACCTTCTCCGAAGGCAACTATCGCTTTACCGGGCATGCTTTCAAGGGGGAGTTGGCCCTGGTCACTGAAAAGCAGCCCTGTGACACCAAAGAGATGGCCCTTGCTGCCGAGCGGCAGTTGCAGCAAAGAATTCAGGCGGCTGATCAGGCCTTTGGGCCGATACAAGAGGCTGAGCTTAAGGCCAGACAGAGCCAGCTTTCCGGCTGCCTCGGCAGCGCCGTCGCCGTGCTGGCTGTGGTGGCCATCCTGCCCGCGGCCATTATCGCCGGTATCGCCGGTCTGTTCCCGCAGTAACAGGCATGGTGATTTCAGCTTGAATGGATGAAAAAGTGTATTTCACTACACTTTGCGTCGTTCTTATGGCCCCATTAACTCCATATGCGTCGGGCGCTTGGATTAAGGCCCGCAGAAAGGAAGCGGCACTCACTCAGGATGTGGCGGCAATGCTTTGTGGTGTCACCAACAAAACCTTGATCCGGGTAGAGAAGGGGGAAGATGTCCATATCTCTACTGTCTTCAAGATACTCGATGGTTTGGGGTTCGTTTGCTGGCGCAGCCCAAGCCTGATGTTGATTCGACCGGGTGGTACTAGATATGAGTGGTACTGGATATGGGGGGTATAAGTGGAACCGCAAACCTTGTCTTGGATATGCATCTTGGTGACCGAATCAAAGGTGAGTTGTTATTCGATGCCGCCTAGAGCTTTGCCGTCAGCTATCGCCGGTATGTTTCCTTGCTGAGGTAGGCTGTTGTTTCAGCGCTTCTCTGTCTCTTGCCCGAGCGACAGATAAGCGGCGAGACTAAGCTTCTTGCTTAGTCCTTTGCTTATCTGCCTGTGCGGTCTGTCGGCGGTTTAACTCAAGGTCGGTAAGTCTCAGAATTGCCACCTGAACTGCACATCCGGGACTTGCAGATATCTGAGCTCGTTCACCAGCTTGTCTTTTTCATTCAGCAGCTGTTTTTTCTTCTCCAGGGTGCTGGCCTTGTCTGTCATGGACACCAGCTTCTGATCCAGATCGCGGATTTGATAATCTATCTGACGCAGGCGGCTGCGGATCTCATCGGCGCGTTTGTTGAGCTGGTATTGGCGGTAGCCGGCATTGTACTGTTCGACAAAGGCGTTGCTGGAACAGACCCCGGCATAGCCTTCACCCGCCAGGCCGACTCGGTAGCCGTTTTCCGGCTGACAGTAGTTTTGCAACCCCTGTAGATAGCCATCGCGCCACTCGCCATGATCAACCCGAATGCCGAACTCGGCACAATCCTCGGCATAATCATTGACTCTGCTGGCATGAGCGCCATTGTTGCCATCCTGAAGCCCGAGGGAAAACCAGTTTGAGTTTTGGCATTGGTTGAGGTCGAGTGAACTGCATTGGGTCAGCATGAGCGCGCTCAGTGCCAATAAGATATTTTGGTATTTCATTCTGTAAATGACTGCTTATCAGTTGAATAAGCCTAATCCATGGCGAGGAGTTGGCATAATACAGCGATTAGCTCTAATGTTGATACGTTTTAATACAAATTTACAATTTAACCTCGAAAGGACCTAACATGTTCGCCGGGTTGACCCAAGTATCAAACTCGGCCTCGGTTACCAGTCCTGACTCCAACGCGGCTTGCCTCAGACTAATGCCTCTTTGGTGGGCGTCCTTGGCGATTTGGGCAGCCTTGGCATAGCCTATGTGAGGATTGAGGCTGGTGACCAGCATCAAGGAGCGCTGCAACTGCTTGGCAATCATCTGGCGGTTGGGTTCCAGCCCCGAAGCGCAGCGCTCATCAAAGCTCAGACAGGCATCACCCAGCAACTCGGCGCTTTGCAGCAGATTGGCGGCGATGAGCGGCCGAAAGACATTGAGCTGAAACTGACCGTTGCTGGCACCTATGCTGACGG
Organism: Shewanella sp. BJSY2023SW007; assembly: GCF_047314525.1. Taxonomy (NCBI): domain Bacteria; kingdom Pseudomonadati; phylum Pseudomonadota; class Gammaproteobacteria; order Alteromonadales; family Shewanellaceae; genus Shewanella; species Shewanella sp. BJSY2023SW007. The sequence goes on from NZ_JBKORL010000105.1 coordinate 6,565, forward strand.
CAAGATCGTTGCCCATCACCTGAGCCGCCACCATGGTCAGCGCCTCGCACTGAGTCGGGTTAACCTTGCCGGGCATTATGCTGGAGCCGGGTTCGTTGCCAGGCAACTGCAGTTCCCCTATACCGCAACGGGGGCCGCTGGCGAGCATGCGAATATCATTGCCTATCTTCATCAGGCTGACCGCCAGGCGCTTGAAGGCGCCGCTGAGTTCCACCATGGCATCGCTGGCACTCAGTGCCTCGAACTTGTTGGCGGCGCTGACAAACTGCTCACCACTGAATGAGGATATCAGCTCGGCGGCGCGCTCGGCGTAACCTGCGGGAGCATTGAGCCCTGTCCCCACGGCTGTGCCGCCAAGGGCCAATTCACGGCAGTTTGCCAACGCCCGCTCTATGGCGCCTATGCCTTTATCCAACTGAGTCACCCAGGCACTGATCTCCTGTCCCAGTGTCAGCGGGGTGGCATCCATAAAGTGGGTGCGGCCGGTTTTGGGAATATCGGCAAACTGTTGTGACTTGTGTTTTAGGCTATCGCGCAGCGCAGCTATGGCGGGCAGTGTGTGCCTACAGGTCTTGAGCACCACGGCAATATGCATGGCGCTGGGGAAGGTATCATTGCTGCTCTGGCTGCGATTGACATCATCATTCGGGCTCAGGTTGATGGCCTTGTTTGCCAGAGCCATGCCGCGATTGGCTATCACCTCGTTGAGGTTCATATTGGTTTGGGTGCCGCTGCCGGTCTGCCAAATGACCAGTGGAAAGTGCTGCTCCAGTTGGCCCGCCAAGATTTCGTCGCAAACTCTGGCGATGAGCGCCGCCTTGTCCTTGGGCAGTTGCCCAAGCTCGGCATTGGTCTGGGCTGCGGCTTTTTTCAACAGGGCGAAGGCGTGGATGATGGCCTTTGGCATACTCGCTTGCGGGCCTATGGGGAAGTTTTCCAGGCTGCGCTGGGTTTGGGCGCCCCAGTATTTGTCTGCTTCGACCTTGACTTCGCCCAGAGTGTCTTGCTCAATCCGATATTGCATTGCCGCCTCCTGTCGTCTGTCATCGTCCTCAGCATAGCATGGCCTTTGGCCCACTCCTGAAATAATCCGCCGCTGTTCCCGGTCTGGGTTGGGCGGCCTGTTTCAGGCCTGGATTCTGATTTTTACAAAGGGAGTAAGCATGAGAGTATCGGTTTGGTCTGCGTTATTGCTCTTGGGGACTCAGTTGGGTGTTTTGGGCTCCAGTTCGGTAATGGCGGCTCAGGCAAATGATTTTATTCAAGTATTTGAAGCACTTTCCGGTCAACATCCGGGAGAGCGCAAGGGACATGCCAAGGGAATTTGCACCATTGGCAGTTTCCGGCCGAGTGCCGGGGAGGTCTGGCTTAAGGAACTACCTCTGTTTGCCACAGAGCAGGCACTGCCCGCTCAGGTACGTTTTTCCATGGCGGGTGGCGATCCTTTTGTGGCCGATACCAGTCGCAGCCCAAGAGGGATAGGCGTGCGCATCGAACTGCCAGACGGGCAGGTGCATCAGTTGGCCGGGCTGAGTACGCCTGTGTTTCCGGGTAAAGATCCCGACAGTTTTCTTGGTTTGCTGCGCGCGTCATTGGCTCAGCGTGAGGGGGAAACCGGCGCGGTTGCACGCTATCTACAGCAGCATCCGGATGCTGCCCGCCAGGGGCTGTGGCTCAAGCAGCACAATCCACCGGCGGCCTATACCTCGGTCAGCTACTTTGGCATTCACAGTTTTATTTTTGGTAACCAAGGCCAGCAAAAGCGCTTTGGCCGTTGGGAGCTTTGGCCTGTGGACGGGGAGCAACCACTGACGGATGCCGAGTTGGCACAATTGCCGGATGATTTTCTGCAGGACAGGTTGATGCAGAGGCTGAAAACTGGACCGGCTCAGTTTGAGCTTAAGCTGGTCCTGGCCGAGGAGGGGGATCCCTTGCTGGACCCTTCACAGCAGTGGCCGGATAACCGGCCCAGAGTCGCCCTCGGGCGCCTGAGCATAGACTCGGTTGCGACTTCAGCCTGTGACAAGCTGAACTTTGATCCCAATGTGCTCAGTAAAGGGATCGCCGCCAGTGACGACCCTGTGCTGCGGCTGAGATCCGCGGCCTATGCCATCTCTTTTGGCAAGCGCTTAAGCGGCCGGTAACGGTAATAAAATGACAGGAACGAACCTAAAAAATGTAGCGCTTTATCATTGTTATATGTACATTTTTTATCGTTGGGGGCGATAACTGTGTGTCAGGTTCGCTCCTGTCGAAACTTTAACGGATTAAGCTGAACTCCTGGCTCAACTGACGAATGCGCTGCTGCAGTTGCTGCAGTTCCCCCATCAGCCGGGATTGTCTGGGTCTGCCTGCCGCTTCATCCTGCGCCAGCCATTGATAAACCAGTTTGGTGGAGATCCCATGCTGACGGGCAACGTCAAACATGAGCCTGCCGTTTTGAGTCACTTCCTTAATGGCTTGCTGTCGCAGCTTCTGCTCGTTAATTTCCATACTGCCTCCTTGATGCTCCAAGAATGGTTTTCCAGAGCTGTGATTCCACCTCTGTTATTCCACATCCCATTGGCTGTAGCCCAAGTGCTTGAGGCAATGCCAGAGTGAATGCCAGAGCGAATGCCAACTGTCGCGTATTTTCATCAGTGTTTTCATCATGACTCCTGAACAGTGGAATACTGCTTTATAGGTATGTAAGAAACATGCCAGTTTTTATATTTACTTTAATGCATTGATATAAAAGTGAATTAACTCATTTCCTTGTCGATAGAGCCTGCCGGGCGCTACCCAATAGAGTGCAGTCTGCTCTATTTTGGGGTTTTACTTGATGTCAACGCCATGACACTTGGTTGACAATCCGGGATGGAAAAGTCGGATTTGACTGAATCTATGCTGAATGCCGTGCGGATTTGCCACCTCTATGACCTCCGGGGGATTGTCTGCTTGAAGCGCTGCTATATACTTTGGCGCCAGATAGGTTCCGCTTAGGTTGGAACAAGCAGACGAAGGAAAAATAACATGAAAAAGCGCGCTTTTCTGACAGCTCCTCTGTTGCTGGCATTGCTGGCAACTGGCTGTACCACAGTGAATCCTTATACCAATGAACAACAGACTGCCAAGGCGACCAACGGAGCACTGATCGGTGCCGTAGCCGGCGCGGCCATAGGTGTGGCCTCTTCCAGTAAGAGCGACAGGGGCAAGGGCGCCCTGATCGGGGCAGCATCCGGCGCTGCCGTAGGCGGTGGTATCGGCTATTACATGGATGTACAGGAAACCAAATTGCGTCAGCAACTGGCTTCAACCGGCGTCAGCGTAACCCGGGTGGGCGATACCATAGTGCTCAATATGCCCAATGAAGTGACTTTCCAGGTCGACAAGACAGATCTCAGTAGCGGCGCCATGCGGGTATTGGACAGCGTAGTGCTGGTGGCCAAGGAATATGACAAGACTCAACTGAATGTGGTGGGTTATACCGACAGTAGCGGCTCTGAGTCCTACAACCTGAGATTGTCACAGGTTCGTGCCAGCGAAGTAGGTAATTACTTGATCCGTAAAGGTGTATCCGGACAGCGAGTATTGACCCAAGGCCGAGGTGAGGCCAGCCCAATCGCCTCAAATGCCACCCCTCAGGGGCGGGCACAGAACCGTCGGGTAGAGATTATTCTTAGTCCTCTCGGCTAAGATTTTAAGTTTAAGGGTCGCTGCGGCGGCCCTTTTTATTGGGTCAAATTGTCCCTTTCTCCGGTTTTCCCTGTCAGATGGCGTGATCTTGAGGGGAATTTATGACAAGTTTTGCCGTGGTGCGTTGATTTGTGATGCGGTTTGGTTGAGTTTAGCGGCATCTGTATCTTATACACCGGAGAAAAATAAATGAAAAAGAGTGTCTGCTTACTCGCCCTGTTACTGCCCGCCTTCTCTCAGGCGGCGGATCTTGAGTTCAGGGCTGCGGGAAGTTTGAAGACCGCCATGACGGATGTTATCGCCAGTTATCAGGCCGATGGCGGCGTTAAGGTCAATGCCCAGTTTGCCCCTTCAGGCTTGCTCAGAGGCCGAATTGAAGAGGGCGAGAAGGTCGACTTGTTTGCTTCGGCCAATATGAAGCACCCACAGAAGCTGATGCAGGAAGGCAAGGGCGCGCCTGTGGTGATGTTTGCCCGTAACCGCCTGTGCGCCTTGGCGCAAGATAATGTCCCGCTGACGACAGAAAACATGCTGGATACTCTGCTGGACAGCAAAATCAAGCTGGGCACCTCCACTCCCAAGGCCGACCCTGCCGGTGACTATGCTTTCAAGGTGTTTGACCGCGCCGAAGTTATCAAGCCCGGTAGCCAGGCCAAATTGGCGGCCAAGGCGCTCAAGCTGACCGGTGGTGCCGACAGTGCCAAACCCCCTAAAGGCAAAAACCCCTATGGCTGGGTGATGGCCAATAAACAGGCGGATGTATTTTTAACTTATTGCACCAATGCCGTATTGGCCAAGAAAGAAGTGCCTGATCTCAAGATAGTGGCGTTGCCTGAGTCGCTGGCAGTAGGTGCCAACTATGGCATGCTGGTGCTGGATAAGGCCGACCCTGCCGCTTGGCCGCTGGCCATGTATATTCTTTCTCCCAAGGGGCAATCCATTCTGGCCTCTTACGGCTTTGAAGCGCCGCTTAAACCTTAAGCGCTATAACTGAAAATATTTGGAGAGTGTGCTTCAGTTCCCCGGAACTGAAGCACACTCTCTTTATGGGTATATAGCTACTTTTTGGCCAAATCAGCTTGCACCGGCAATTATTATCCTTCTAAAGTAAGGCATTATATCCTTACCAGGGGGGAGCATGCTCGAAACCAAAGGCTTACCGATAGCGACAGATTATCTCGGTGATGAGGTGAGGTTTATTCGCCTTTGCTATGACAGTCAGGGCTTGGATATCGAGGTAAGTGTCGAAGGCTGCAGGGCGCAGGTTCATTTTGACTCTGTGGTTGGCTTTCGAATGTTGGATGAGGGCGATCTGATGGAGTTCTGGACCGAATGCAGCCTCTCCAATGGCTGGTTATTTCAGATCTCCAACGGCGGCTGGTACCGCCAGGAGGCCAAGCGCAGCGGCTTTATGGCCAGCGCCAACCTCAAGTTGCAGGAATTTCTGTTGGTGAGCCGTGGCGAGTGTGTCTCCGTCTTCTGTGAGCAGGATGAACCCAAGGTGTATTGGCTTAAAGACTGACTCGCTTTCTTTCACAGCCCAAGGGCGAGCTTGGTCGCCCTCTGTTATTTATTCTATTCATCAAGGTCAGAGCTTGATGCTCTCGGCCCCCGTTCTTCTACCCTCAAAAGCAGACTTTTGCTCACTAAAACCAGAGCCTCAGCCCATTAATACCTGAGCCTCAGCCCATTAATACTAGAGTCGCCAACCCCAGGAAGGCGAACAGGCCTATTACATCTGTCACTGTGGTCAGCACCATGCCACCGGCCAATGCAGGATCCACATTGAGCTTTTTCAGTATTAAAGGGATGCTGGCTCCGGCGAGACCGGCTACCGTCATATTGATTAACATGGCACCGCCAATAAGGGCGCCGAGTGCCAGATCGCCTTTCCAGATCCACACGGCAGTGAATACCAGCGCCGACCACAACAGGCCATTGAGAAAGCCGATGGCCAACTCCTTGCCGATAAGCCAGCGGGAGTTGCTCTGACCTATGTGGCCGAGGGCGATACCGCGGATCACCAGCGCCAGAGTCTGGTTACCGGCAACGCCGCCCATGCTGGGCACTATGGTCATCAGAATCGCTATGGTGGCAAATTTTTCCAACGTGCCTTCAAACATATTGCTGACCGAGGCGGCCAACAAGGCGGCAAACAGGTTGAAGGTCAGCCACAAAGAGCGGCGAAAGGCACTCTTGAACACAGGGCCGAAGGTGTCTTCATCATCGTCCATCCCCGCCATACCCATCATGGAGTGTTCGGCGTCTTCTCGGATAACGTCCACCACATCATCAATGGTGATCCGCCCAAGCAGATGGCCTTCACTGTCGACCACTGGCGCCGAAACCCAGTCGTGACGCTCAAACAGCTGGGCCACTTCATTGTCCGGCATGGTGACGGGAATGCTCTCAAGCTCGGGATCCATTATGCTGCGGATCCCGGCGGTGGGGTTACAGGTCAGTAGGGTGGAGAGCTTAACGCCACCGAGCAAAATATCGCGCCTGTCCACCACATAGAGGGTATCAGTGGCTTCGGGCAGCTCGCCCCTTTGGCGCAGATAACGCAGCACCACATCGACGTTGACGTCCGGCCTCAGGGTCACGGTATCTGTATTCATCAGACTACCGGCGCTGTCTTCCGGATAGGAGAGCGCCTGTTCGACCCTGGCCCTGTCTTGGGCACTCATGGAGTGCAGTACCTGTTTGTAGAGTGTATCCGGCAGGCTTCGCAGCACGTAGGCCAGATCATCGGTATCCATACCCGCGGTCGCTCGTGCCAAACGCTCAGGACTCATCAGGCTGATCAGCTGGTCTTTCATATCTTCACCCAGCTCTTCGAGGATCTCACCGCTCTGTTCCTGATCCACCAGTTGCCAGAGTACCTGACGGGTACGTGGCGGTGAAGATTCGAGAATAAAGGCGATATCCGAAGCCGTCATTCGCTGCAGCATGTCGCGCACATGCACGAACATACCACTGCCAAGAGCTTGGTTTAGTTGAGTAAGACGTTGTTCTGTCAGCTCTTGGTCGAGCGCTTCTATTGGCATGCAGTTCCCCCTGTGATGCAAAGCGAGGATATGTTACCTCAAGACAGGGGAGTTATAGAAACAAAGAGTGCAGCGCTAAGGCTTTAGCTGGCTTCGTCGAAACGGGCGTTGATCAGGGCGCAGATGGCATCCATCGCCGGTTCGGCATCCGGGCCTTCGGCAATAAGGCGTATGGTTTTGCCTTGACCGGTTTCCAGCATCAAGAGCCCAAGCACGCTGGCGGCCGAGGCCTTTTTCTCGCCTTGGATCAGAGTGATATCGGCTTCGAACTCGCTGGCCAGCACCGCCAGCTTAGTGGCGGCGCGGGCATGCAGGCCCAGTTTATTGACTATGGTGACTTCCCGTTCAACCTTTGCCATTGCCCAGCTCTCTATGACGGGCCTGTACCTTGTGTTTGCTGTTGCCAAAACGCTTGGCCAGCTGGTCGGCGACATAGACAGATCTATGCTGGCCGCCGGTGCAGCCTATGGCTATGGTGAGGTAGCTGCGGTTGTTGCGCTCAAGGTGTGGTAGCCAGGTTTCCAGCAGATTTTCTATCTGCCAGATAAACTTGTTCACCAATGGCTGACGGATAAGGAATTCCTGCACCGGTTCATCCAGCCCGGTCAGCGGCCTGAGCGCCGGTTCCCAGTGGGGGTTGGGCAGAAAGCGCACATCAAACATGAAGTCGGCTTCCTGGGGCATGCCGTGCTTGAAGCCGAATGATTCGAAGTTGATCACCAACTCTTTGTCGACGCTGCCCAGCAGAATTTCTCGCACTTTGTCACTGAGTTCATAGATATTCAGTGCCGAAGTATCTATGTAGTGATCCACCAGTTTCGACATGGGCTCCAGCAGTTTACCTTCGTGCTTGATGGCATCCTGCAGCGAGACAGTGCTTTTGGATAGAGGGTGTAGTCTGCGGGTTTCGCTGTAGCGTTTTAGGAGTACTTTATCGGAGGCGTTGAGGAAGAAGCTGGTCAGTTGGGTGTTTTCCGGCAGCGCCGCCAACTGTTTTTCCAGCACCTTTTCCTGATCCGGCATGTTGCGCACATCTATGCTGATGGCGACCAGATCATTGCTGCCGCGGAGGTTTTCCAGCAGGCTGCCTATCATGGGCAGGGGCAGATTATCCACACAGTAGTAACCCAGGTCTTCGAGTACCCTGAGGGCAACGGATTTTCCGGAACCGGAGCGGCCTGAGACTATCGCGAGTTTCATCCTGTGATCACCTGATAGAGTTCTGTTTCATCGCGGGATTTACGCAACTGCTTGAGTATTGCCTTATCGCTGAGCTTTTCAGCCATGGCAGACAGGGTACTCAGATGTTGCTGGCATTGATCTGCGGGCACCAGAAGAGCGAATAGTATGTCCACCGGTTGGTTGTCTATGGCATCGAAGGCGATAGGCTCTTCGCATTTGACCAGCACGGCAATCGGCTCTGTGATATCAGGCAGCCGGCCATGCGGAATCGCAATACCATTACCTATACCTGTGCTCCCCATCTTTTCGCGGGCCAAAAGGCTTTCAAAAATCGCTTGAGAGGAAAGGGTGGGGTACTGGGCGCTGGCGAGATCGCTAATTAGCTCCAGTACCTTTTTCTTACTGCCCGGAGTGGCACAGGTAGTGCACTCCGGCCGCAGGATGGTACTCAGTTCCATCGTTAGTGTTTTGTCAGCTTTTCTTTGTGTTTAATGACCTGACGATCCAATTTATCAATCAGAACGTCGATGGCGGCATACATGTCGGCATGTTCAGAAGTTGCATAGACTTCGCCGCCTGTGAGGTTGATCTTGGCTTCGGCAATCTGTTGCAGTTTTTGTACATTGAGCACAACGTGCACATTATTGATCTGTTCGAAATGGCGTTCAAGTTTCGAAAACTTACTTTCCACATAGTCACGCAGTGAGTCGGTGATCTCGATATGATGTCCTGTCAGGTTGATTTGCATAGAAAGATTCCTCCAATTTCCAACTGTGGATTTATAAACTCTTACGCTGGTTCGACGGTGGTATCATCATAGCCTCGCGATACTTGGCTATGGTGCGTCTTGCAACGTTGATTCCCTGTTCTGCCAGAAGTTGTGCCATTTTGCTGTCGCTCAAAGGTTTCTTCTGGTTTTCCGCCGCCACGAGCTTCTTGATAAAAGCCCTGATCGCCGTGGAAGAGCATTCTCCGCCATCTTCGGTACCGACATGGCTGGAGAAGAAGTACTTCAATTCAAATATTCCCCTGGGGGTATGCATATACTTTTGAGTGGTGACCCTGGAGATGGTCGATTCATGCATCTCGACCGCCTCGGCGATATCGTTGAGTACCATGGGTTTCATGGCCTCTTCACCATATTCGAAAAATCCCTGCTGGAACTGCACTATGCAGTTGGCCACCTTGAGCAGGGTGTCGTTGCGGCTCTCCAGGCTCTTGATAAACCATTTGGCTTCCTGAAGATGACCACGAATAAACTGGCTGTCTGATTGACTGCGGGCGCTGCGGGCCATGGCAGCATACTGTTGGTTGATCCCGAGTTTGGGCATACAGTCCGGATTGAGCTCTACCACCCAGCGACCGTTCTTCTTCCAGACGCTGACATCCGGGATCACATATTCCTCGTCCATCGGCTGCACCAGCAAACCGGGGCGGGGATTGAGGCTCTGAATAAGGTTGATGGCGTCACGCAGTTGATCTTCCTTGAGCTTGGTCTTGCGCATCAGGGTGCGAAAGTCGCGGGTAGCGATGAGATCCAGATGCTCGTCGATCAACAAGCGGGCATCGGCCAGATGCGGGGTGTCGGCGTTGAACTGTTGCAACTGGATCAGCAGACATTCGCGCAGATCTCTGGAGGCGATGCCGACAGGGTCGAAGTGCTGGATCCGCTTGAGTACCGCTTCGACTTCATCGAGCTCAATCTCAGGGTTACCCATGGCTTCGAGGATCTCCTCTGTGCTCTGGGTCAGATAGCCCTGCTCGTCGATGGCATCTATGATGGCGGTGGCAATAGCGTCGTCGGTATCGGAAAACGGGGTCAGGTTCTTCTGCCATTCCAGGTGTTCATAGAGACCTTCGCTGGTTTCCCCCTGAAAGGGCATATCATCTTCACGGCCCATGGCTGGCCCTGAGGCGCTGGCGGCGGTAAAGACTTCATCCCAGGTGGTATCCATAGGCAATTCATCCGGCATAGACTCATTGTTCAATGCCTCTGAGGTTTCTACTGTGGAACCATCTTCCTGCTTGGCGCTCAGTTCGCCGGCGTCGTTTTCCTTGTGATTGTCGTCAATCTGTTCCTCCTGGCTGTCCTCGGCCATCTCCAACAGAGGGTTGGCTTCCAAGGCTTCCTGGATTTCCTGCTGCAGCTCAAGGGACGACAGTTGCAGTAGGCGAATGGCCTGCTGCAACTGAGGTGTCATGGTCAACTGTTGACCTAGTTTGAGCTGGAGTGACGCTTTCATTATACCGCTAATCCCTACTCGTTATTTTTCAAGGAAAAAATTCAATAATAACAAACTATAATACCCGGAATTGCCGCCGGATGACATGATCCTAACTATAGCCTGAATTGTTCGCCTAAGTACACAGCACGCACTTGCTGGTTGTCCAAGATTTCAGCGGGTGTGCCCTCGGCGATCAACTGCCCATGGCTGACAATGTAGGCTCGCTCACAAACGTCGAGCGTTTCGCGAACATTGTGGTCTGTGATCAGCACCCCCAAACCGCGGGACTTAAGCTGTTCGATGATTTTCTTGATATCGATAACTGAGATGGGATCCACACCGGCGAACGGCTCATCCAGCAGAATGAACTGTGGATTGGCGGCCAATGCCCGGGCGATTTCCACCCGGCGGCGTTCACCGCCGGAGAGGGACATCCCCAGGCTGTCACGTATGTGGGTAATGTGGAATTCTTCCAGCAGCTGTTCGAGTTGTTCCTCGCGCTCGTCGCTGTTGAGTTCTTTGCGGGTTTGCAGCACGGCCATGATGTTGTCATGCACCGACAGCTTGCGGAAAATACTGGCTTCCTGTGGCAGATAGCCTATGCCTTTACGGGCACGCAGGTGCATGGGATCCAAGGTCAACTCGTCGTCGTCAATGAAGATACGACCCTTGTCACTTTGTACCAGCCCAACCACCATATAGAAGGTGGTGGTCTTGCCAGCTCCGTTGGGGCCCAGCAGCCCGACGATTTGGCCGGTGTTGACCGATAGGCTGACGTCTTTGACTACGTTGCGCTTCTTGTAACTCTTTGCCAGGTTTTGTGCCGTCAGGGTGCTGGTCATTGCGGTTCCTGCTGCTGTTCTTTCTTGTTGAGATCCTGATAGTTTTCCGGCTGGATAACAGTGGTTACCCTGTCTTGGCCTTTGCCGCTGCTTTCCGCTTCAAGCTGTTGCTTGTTGATGTCGTAGACTATCTTCTCGGCGGTCACTTCGCTGCCGTCCTGTTCCACTTTGGCCTGGCCCAGCAGGGTCATGATACGACTGTCTATGTTGTAGTGGATCTCTTTGGCCTTGGCACTGGCCAGACGGCCGTCTTCCAGTTTCTGGGTATAGGTAGCGGGTGAGCCCTTGGCCACCAGGATCCGCTCGCCACTCTTGTCTTCTGTGTAAGCCGTGAGTTCATCGGCCAGCAGTTTCAAACTGCCCTGGGTGACTGTGACAGGCCCGCCGTATACCACACGCTTGTTTTTGATATCGGCAAACTGATTGGCGGCTCTGATCTGTACTTTTTGCCGCAGATCTTCTTCAATGGCCACTGCCGACAGGCTTGTGATGCACAAGAGGGCACCGATAAAAAGCTTACTTGGTTTCATAGGTTCCTTTCACCTGACTGGTCAGCTTCACTTGCTGAGCATTGAGATCGGCGTACAGGCCGGATCCCTTGATATTAAAGTCTTTGCCTTCGATCAGGATCTCGCGATCTGAGGTCATGATCATGGTGTCCAGATCCAGCTCCACATAACTGGTTTTCAGGCTCTGGATCGGTTCATTGGGGCTAATGGCGTCGATGATAACATTATTTTCAAGTACCACTCGGTTACTCTTGCGATTGAGCCTGCCCTCGTTGGCAGACAGACGCCACTGTGCCTCGCCCTTGTCCGGATAGACCAGATAAACCGGTTGGTTGAAGAAGGTCTTTTCACTGGCTTCATAATGTTCCATGTGCGCCGCGGCGACCCTACTGGCGACATTGCCCTGCTCGTCAAAGTTGACCGAGCGCAGGTCATCGGCGACAAAGTCAGGCCTAACCACATCCACAGGCGCCTCACTCTGTTGAGCGTTGCGCTTGTTCTGCACCTGCCAGTAAAGGATAAGTGCAGTGGAGAAAAACAAAATAATGGCCAGGGTGACCCTATTCATATACTCATTCCGTGGGCATTTTCAAATTTGTCCTGACTGAGCAGGATAAGATCCGCCAGCTCCCGGAGTGCACCATGGCCGCCGGCAATCTGAGTGACCATGTGGCAGTGTTGCCTTACCCAAGGATGACCATCGGCCACGCAAACCGCCAGTCCAACTTGCTTCATCACCGGCAAGTCGACAATGTCGTCACCTATATAGGCCACTTGTTCAGGCTTGAGATCATAATGTTTCAGCAGCGCCTCATAGGGCTCCAGCTTGTTGTCTATGCCTTGATAAATCTTGTCTACCCCCAGGGCCGTCATACGGTTTTCGACTATCTGGGACTTGCGGCCGGTGATCACCGCCACCTGGATACCGCAGGACAGCAGCGAGCGCACCCCATAGCCATCGCGGGTATGGAAGGCTTTCAGCTCTTCACCGCTGTTGCTCATATAGATGCGGCCATCGGAGAAGACACCGTCGACATCACAGATAAGCAGTTTGATTTTGGCGGCTCTTTGCCAGTTATCTTCGCTTATGGGGCCGTAGAAACCTTGATGACTCATCAGATAACCCCCGCCTTGACCATATCCAGCATATTGAGTGCCCCAATTGGCTCATTGGCGCCATTGATGACAATAAGACCGTTGATGTCATTCTCGTCCATCACCTTGAGCGCCTGAGCTGCGAGGATATTGTCACCACTGGTGATGCAATTCCGGGTCATGACGTCGCTGATTTTTGTGGTACGCAGGTTGACTCCGGCGTCTATGACACGTCTCAAATCACCATCGGTGAAAATACCCACCAGTTGTTTCTGTTGATTGACCACTGAGGTCATACCCAGGCCCTTTTTGGAGATTTCATAGAGGGCGTCGGTGATACAGATATCTTCTGTGACCAACGGCAGCTCTTCGCCTTTGTGCATCACATCACTGACCTTGAGCAGTAGCTTGCGTCCTAAAGCGCCGCCGGGATGCGACAGGGCAAAGTCATCTTTGGTAAAGCCCTTGGCCTGCAACAGCGCGACCGCCAGGGCGTCTCCCATCACCAGGGTAGCCGTGGTGCTGGAGGTGGGTGCCAAGCCCAGCGGGCAGGCTTCTTCCTGCACCTTGATGCACAGATGCAACTGCGCCAGCTTAGCCATGGTGGATTCTGGCTTGCCTGTCATGGAGATCATAGGGATCCCCTGGCGCTTGATGACGGGTATCAGGGTCAGAATTTCGCTGGACTCGCCCGAGTTGGAGATAGCCAATACGATATCGTTTTCACTCAACACCCCCAGGTCGCCGTGGCTGGCTTCGCCCGGGTGAACGAAGAATGCCGGGGTGCCTGTGCTGGCGAGGGTGGCAGAAATCTTGTTGCCTATATGGCCCGATTTCCCCATCCCCATCACTATCACCTTGCCGCTGCAGTTGAGGATCAGTTCGCAGGCTTGGGCGAATTCGGGGGAATCAACAAACTGGTACAGGTTGTCCAGTGCTTGTTTCTCGATATCTATTACTCTGCGGCCCCATTGGCGCAGTTGCTTAGCTTCTGCCATAGTTGTCTCTCGTCTTTTTGCCCTTCATCGCTAGTGGGATTGAAACAGGCTGTATTGATAGCCAATGAAGCTTATCAGTAGTAAGGCACCGTGCCAGCGCTTGAGTTCACGTTGTTTGCCTGTGCTCAGCACCAGGAGTGCCAGGGCACAACTGGTGCCCAAAACCATATAAAAGTCGCGTCCGGCCGCCGCGGCATCGATTACGCCCGGGGCGATAAGGCCGGGTATTGCCAGTACCGCCAGTATGTTGAACAGGTTGGAGCCGACAATATTACCTATGGCCAAGTCGTCCTCTTTCTTGAGTACTCCGGCCACGCAGGCCGCCAGTTCCGGCAGGCTGGTGCCCACGGCAATGATGGTCAGGCCGATAACCAGATCAGACAGTCCAAAAGACTTGGCAATACCTACAGCACCTTCGACCATCCAGTCTGCCGACAGCGGCAAGAGTACCAAGCCTATGATCAACCAGAGTACCGCTTTGGCAGTGGGCACATCTTTGGGGATCTCGGCATCGGCTTCGTCGGCGAGCGGATCCTTGTTCTTGTTGGTCAGTGCATGCCAGATAAGATAGCCCATTAAGCCGAAGAACAGCGCCAGCAAAGTACCCCCTTCGCTGCGGCTCAGATACTGATCGTGCAGGAAGTAGCCTGCCAGCACAGTGGCGCCCAGCATCATGGGGATCTCCCGCTTCAGGGTCTTGGAGCTGACGGCAATAGCTCCGAGCAGGGCGGTTAAACCCAGGATCAAGCTGACATTGGCGACATTGGAACCCAGCACATTTCCCACGGCCGTATCCGGCATGCCGGCCATAGAGGCGCTGGCGGCAACGAACATCTCAGGGGCCGAACTGCCCATGGCGACTATGGTCAGTCCTATCAACATGGGAGGTAATCCCAGGTTACGGGCAAAAGCCCCGGCGCCATAAACGAATTTATCGGCACTCCAGACCAGGACGGATAAGCCGGCGAGCAGCAAGAAAATATTGAATAACATGCAGTAAATAAAGCTACGGATTCTGGCGTGCATTTTCGCCGTATTTGCTACAAATTGAAAGTATCACGGCGCGATACTATTGATTCAGTTGTGCGCTTATCCTCAATTGCGTACAATTTATCGCTTATCTTTGGCTTGGCCAGACGGGTTACCGGGCGCCATTCAGCGTCAATTCAGTAAGCCTGCGGCAGTATCAAGCCTTATAACGGCGGGCCTTATGTGCCGTGGTGCTACAGCCGCGCCGTAACTTGAATTCCACTAGACAAGGTCTCCATTTCATTTTGATGCCGGAATCCAACAAGCAGCAAAATCCTTCTCCCCTGGTCGAGGTCAACAACCTCGGCTTCAGTCGTGGCTCGAGGGTAATTTTTGAGCAGGTAAGCCTCACGATTCCCAGAGGTAAAGTCACTGCCATCATGGGACCCAGCGGCATAGGCAAGACTACGCTGCTGAAGCTCATTGGTGGGCAACTGACTCCGGATCATGGCGAGGTGCTGTTCGATGGTCAGGATCTTCACAAGCTGAGCCGCCACGAGCTGTTTGAAGCTCGTAAGCGGATGAGCATGTTGTTCCAGAGCGGCGCCCTGTTTACCGATATGAATGTGTTCGATAACGTGGCGTTTGCACTCAGGGAGCACTCAGGGCTGCCGGAAGCTATCATCCGCCGCATAGTGTTGATGAAGCTTGAAGCCGTAGGACTTCGCGGGGCGGCGCAGTTGATGCCGAGCGAACTTTCCGGCGGTATGCAGCGCCGGGCAGCCTTGGCTCGTGCCATAGCACTCGAGCCGGAAATGGTGCTGTATGACGAGCCGTTTGCCGGTCAGGACCCCATCTCCATGGGAGTGCTGGTGAAGCTGATTAAAGAGCTGTCCGATGCCTTGAATCTCACTTCAGTGGTGGTTTCCCATGACGTTGGCGAAGTGCTGAGCATTGCCGACTATGTGTATGTGATTGCCGACAAGCGCATCATAGCCCATGGCACACCGGCCGAGCTCAAGCAGGCCGACAATCCACAGCTGAGGCAGTTTATCGACGGTATGCCGGATGGCCCTGTGCCTTTTCACTATCCGGCGCAGGATTATCAGAAGGAGTTGCTCGGTGAGCTTGACTGATTCGATAGCCAACCTTGGCCGCAATGCCCTGGGTCTGATAACAGGTCTCGGCAAGGCCGGAGTGATGCTTTGGGGCGCCCTGGTGCAGCTGCCACGGCCGCGCAAAGGCTTGCCACTGCTGATAAAGCAGGTTTACGTCGTCGGCGTGCAGTCCATGGTGATCATTTTGGTTTCCGGGCTGTTTATTGGCATGGTGCTGGCGCTGCAGGGCTACAACATTTTGGTGGATTTTGGCACCGAAGAGAGCCTGGGCCCCATGGTGGCGCTGAGCTTGCTCAGGGAGCTTGGGCCAGTGGTCACAGCCCTGCTGTTTGCCGGCCGCGCC
Organism: Shewanella sp. BJSY2023SW007; assembly: GCF_047314525.1. Classification (NCBI taxonomy): domain Bacteria; kingdom Pseudomonadati; phylum Pseudomonadota; class Gammaproteobacteria; order Alteromonadales; family Shewanellaceae; genus Shewanella; species Shewanella sp. BJSY2023SW007. The sequence continues at coordinate 22,568 of NZ_JBKORL010000105.1, forward strand.
GGTTCAGCCCTGACTGCTGAACTGGGGTTGATGAAATCCACAGAGCAGCTCTCCAGTTTGGAGATGATGGCGATAGATCCGCTACGGCAGGTGATTGCGCCGCGCTTCTGGGCCGGGGTGATCAGCATGCCGTTGCTGGCCTTGATGTTTACCACTGTGGGTATCTATGGCGGTTATCTGGTTGGGGTTGAATGGAAAGGTATAGACAATGGCGCCTTCTGGTCGATTCTGCAGGCCGCGGTGGAGTGGCGGCAGGACATAGTCAACTGTCTGATTAAAAGTTTTGTTTTTGCCATAGTGGTGACCTGGATAGCCCTCTATCGAGGTTATCAGGTGGTGCCTAATCCGGAAGGGATTAGCCGCGCGACCACTCAGACTGTGGTGCAGTCCAGCCTGGCGGTATTGGCGCTGGACTTCTTATTGACGGCGCTGATGTTTGCCCGCTGATTTTGGCGCCGGCGCATAATGGATGATTAACTCTGGTGACTCTATGTTGACACGAAAAATTGAATTTATGGTGGGACTCTTCCTGTTGGCGGGACTGGTGGCTTTTTTGCTGCTGGTATACAAGGTGGCCAATGTGGAGGTGCAGTCCGCTAGCAATACTTACACTCTGACAGCTAAGTTCAGTAATATTGGCGGCCTTAAAGTACGCTCGCCGGTCAAAGTGGGCGGTGTGGTTGTCGGCCGGGTCAGTCAGATCACCCTGGATCCCAAGCAGATGGTGCCAGTGGTGACTCTGACTATGGATAAGCGTTACGACCAGTTTCCTGAAACCAGCAGCCTGGCTATCTTGACCTCTGGCTTGCTGGGTGAACAGTTTCTCGGCTTGACGCCCGGGTTTATGGATGACGATATCGCGATTTTGCAAGATGGCGATCGCATTGACGATACCCGTTCGGCACTGGTGCTGGAGGAGTTAATCGGACAGTTTTTATATAGCATGGGTTCAAAGGACAACTAGGAGCACTGAGATGTTTAAAGGGATAATCCGTAATCTGTTGGCCGTCGCCTGCCTGGCGTCTGCATCGGTGGCACAGGCGGCCGATATCGATACCAGCAACCCTTATGTCATGGTGGAGCAGGTTGCCGACAAGACATTTAATCGTTTTCACCAGGATAAGAGCATTATCGACAGCAATCCGGATCACCTCAAGGTGATCGTTAAAGAGGAGCTGATGCCTTATGTGGATTACAAGTACGCCGCTTACAAGGTGATGGGCCAATACCTGCAGCAGACCACCAGAGAGCAGCGTGATGCCTTTGTCGATGCGTTTGAGGGCTATCTGGTTTCCACCTATGCCCAGGCTTTTACCGAGTACACCAATCAGAAGGTGGAATTTGGCCGCGCCATCGACTTCAGCCAGGAAAAGATAGTCGAGGTGAATGTACAGATCATTGAAGCGGGTCGTCCGCCCATCAAGTTGCAGTTCAAGGCACGTCGTTTGAAGGACGATACCTGGAAGGCCTTTGACCTGGTTGCCGAAGGTGTCAGCTTGCTGGCCTCCAAGCAATCGGAAGTCACTACACTCATTCGCCAAAAAGGCATAGATGCCGTGATTGAGATGCTTAAAGAGCGCACTCAGGCTCACGTGGATCCCGATGGCCCCAAAGGCAAGGATGCGCTATGAAGCTTGAGCCACAGGGCGATAGCTGCAAGTTGAGCGGGCGTTTGACTCAAGAAGAAGTCACCCGCTTGTGGAAAACGCGCAAGACACTGCTGCCGGCCGATGTGCGCCGGTTGGATCTCAGCGAGCTGACATACTCGGACAGTGCCGGCATGGCGTTTCTAATGGAGCTTGTCAGTCTCAGAAAGGGGGAGCTGACCCTGGCTTCTCCCTCGCCACAGGTGCGTAAGTTGATCGCCCTGTATGATTTGGATGCCTTCTTTACCAAAGAGGGCCAAACTAGGTAAGTTTCCTATGAATACCACAGAGATAGAACAAATATTAAAGGACTCACTCTCGTTGACGGAAGTTTATGTCAGCGCCGAAGGCAGTCATTTCAAGATAGTGGCCGTGGGTGAATGTTTCGATGGCATGAGCCGTATCAAGCAGCAGCAGGCTATCTATGCGCCCCTGATGGATAAGATCACCAGTGGTGAGATGCATGCGCTCAGTATCAAGACTTTTACGCCTACCCAGTGGCAGCGTGAAAAAATCTTCAACATGCCAGCCTAGAGTATCAATGTGGATAAACTGAAAATTCAGGCAAGCGGTGCGCTTGCCGGTAACGTGGTGATCTCAGGAGCCAAGAACGCCGCTCTGCCTATCCTGATGGCCGGGGTGTTGACTGAATCGGAATTCCTGGTCTCCAACGTACCTAATCTGAGGGACGTTAACACCAGCTGTAAGTTATTGCGTTGCCTCGGTGCCGATGTCAGCGAGCAAGGTAAAGGGCAGATACGTATCGATGCCAGCGGCATCAATGAGTTTTGCGCCCCTTATGATCTGGTGAAAACCATGCGCGCCTCGATTCTGATCCTGGGGCCCTTGCTGGCACGTTTCGGTAAGGCGGATGTGTCTCTGCCGGGGGGCTGCGCCATAGGTGCCCGGCCGGTGAACCTGCACCTGCATGGCCTGGAGCAGATGGGCGCCAAGATAGAAGTCGATGAAGGCTATATCAAGGCGCGGGTCGATGGTCGCCTCAAGGGCGCGCATATCTTTATGGATATGGTCAGTGTCGGTGCCACGGAGAATCTGCTGATGGCCGCGGCCTTGGCCGATGGTGAAACCGTGATTGAAAACGCCGCCCGCGAACCCGAAGTGGTGGACCTGGCCAAGTGCCTTATCGCCATGGGGGCCAAGATTGAGGGCGCCGGAACAGCCACCATACGGATTCAAGGGGTGGAAAAACTCAATGGGTGCCGTTATCGGGTGATGCCGGACAGAATTGAGACAGGCTCGTTTCTGGTGGCTGCAGCCGTGACCCGTGGCCGGATCCGTTGTCTGGATGCCGATCCTGGCTCGCTGGAAGCTGTGCTGGCCAAACTGGAAGATGCCGGCGCCGAAATCCTTACCGGCAGCGACTGGATAGCCCTGGATATGAAGGGCAAGCGTCCCAAGTCAGTCAATATCAAGACTCTGCCTTACCCAGGATTTCCGACCGATATGCAGGCGCAGTTCTGTGTGCTCAATGCACTGGCAGAAGGCACAGGCACTATCACGGAAACCATCTTTGAGAACCGCTTTATGCATGTGCCCGAGTTGAACCGTATGGGCGCCAATATGGAGCTGGAAGGCAATACTTGTATTATTCACGGTATTGAACAGCTCAATGGTGCTCAGGTGATGGCGACCGATCTGCGGGCGTCTGCCAGTTTGGTGATTGCCGGACTGATGGCCGAAGGCACCACAGTGGTGGATCGTATCTATCATCTGGATAGAGGCTATGAACATATCGAAGATAAGTTCAAAGGCCTAGGTGGCTCGGTAGAGCGCCTCTCCTGACCCGGTTGCACGACCAATAAAAAACCACTCTCAGAGTGGTTTTTTATTGGTGTCTTCCCGGCAAATCAATCGCTGAAAATACTGACGCAGTTGCGGCCGGAAACCTTGGCCTGATATAGGGCTTGATCGGCATTGGCCAACCATTGGTCGCTGTTTTCCACCTCGTCACTCAGATCGCAGATCCCCAAACTGATAGTAAAAGGTACCGGCTGACCATTGAAGCTGAAGCGGCTACTTTCTATCTGAGTGCGTAGCCGCTCGGCAAAGGAGCGGGCATCTTCGGCGCTGGTGTGGGACAAGACCACGGCAAACTCTTCGCCGCCATAGCGCCCGGCGCAGTCGGTTTCCCTGAGGTTTTGGCTGAGAATATGGGACAGATGCTGAATAACCCTGTCTCCGGCGATATGCCCCAGGCTGTCGTTAATCCGTTTGAAGTGATCTATATCGAACATCACCAGGCTGGCTGGCTCGCCATAGCGGGTGTGGCGATCAAACTCCCGCTGCATGCAAAATTGCCAGTGTCTGCGATTGTGCAGTTGGGTCAGGCCATCGGTTTGACTCAGGTGTTCCAGGCGTTCGTTGGCGCTTTTGAGCTGTAGCTTGTTGATGGCGATATCCGTCACATCATAGATAATAATGCTGATATGGGAGATCTGCCCGGTCAGAGAGGCCAGCGGCAGCAGGGTGACATTCTGGAACATGAATTCGGCGCGGCCTGTGATGGGCCGATAGTTCTTGAATTTGAATACATAGGGCCTCTGCTCCCAACTGATGAAGGCGCGGTTTTTCAGCAGAAACACAGATTCCATCTTCTGCTTGAGCCAACTGGCCGGCAGATCCGGAAAACGTTCAAACAGGTTGTTGCCCTTGATATCGTTGGGAGAGACGCCACTGTGGTTTTCCATAAAGCCATTCCACAGCTGAATATTGTATTCTCTGTCCAGCACCACCAGGCCAACCTCTATGGTTTGCACCATGTCGATCAGCCAGTGCAGTTCATTTATTGCATTCAAATCCTTTGCCATGGCAAACCTGTTTTGTCAGTTCATCAGATAGCCGAGCTTGAAATTCAGCGTCGGCAAGGAGTCTTCGGTAAAGAGCAGTAGCAGATCACACTGCACATTGTGATCTTCGATGCGATAGTTGATCTCCATCGCCAGCGTGCGCTGCCAGCGATCTGAGTTATCGTGGATCAGATCGTTCACTGTGCAATGCCGTCCGAGCACCACAGGGTGTGCCTGGCTGAATTGCATATCCAGCTGCTCCGAGATGCCGCTGAGGAAGGCGCCGATCAACACGTTGGCTGTGTCGATCATCACCTCGATTTCCGTGTTGGTGTCTTCGGGGTCTGACAGGCCCATCAATTTGGCCATATCCTTGAAGCTGGAGTCGTGAAACAGCAGTAGCGCCTCACCGGCAATGCCGGCACCGATAAAACCCTGACACAGCGCCGATATCTTGGGGCTTTGCTCTGTGGCTTTGAGTGCCATGGTCAACTCACTGACCTCCAGCACATTGACGTTGGGAATGGGCAGGAGCACAAATACATCCAGCAACTTGGCCAGCAGATCGGCGGCGCGACCCATGGCAACGTTGGCGACTTCCTGGCAGGCATCACGCATATCCACCTGGATCATTGGCTCTTCGTTGCCGTCGCCGCCTTCGGCCAACTGTAAAATGCCATATTCCTGTAGTATGTTGCGAATGGCATCTGCACTGACGGGCTTTTGAATAAAATCCAGCGCGCCCAAGGCTTTGACTCTTTGATGGGCTTTAATTTGGATATCGCCCGAGACGACTATCACCATGGCCGGCAGATCTTGTTGTTGAATGGCTTGCAACACTTCATAACCGTCCATGACCGGCATATTGAGATCCAAAAAGACAATCTCACCCTTGCCGGCGCGGATAGCCTCAAGTCCTTCGGCGCCATTGGCAGCAAAGTTGATGTCGACTTCCCATTCTTTGGGAAGAGTACGGGCCATCTGCTTTCGCGCCAGTGCAGAGTCGTCGCATATGAGTACCGGAATCGCCATAGAGATTTCCTGTTCTACCGCATTACTTGAAGATAACACCTACAGCGGCATTTTTTGTGATTATCCTCTGACTATGCCGCTGGATCAGTGAGGACAGGGCCGATAGCAATATACCGGCGGATACGGACTTTATGCCCGTTTCTCATATTTGGCAGGATAAAATCTTATTTAGTGCAATGGCTTGCCTGTTGAGGGTCGATATTGTGAACACTTGTCGCCACTAAGTCAAAACCAATGTCAGTTTATTGACGTAAGCCAAAATTTAAACTGTGCTGTGATATTGAAATAGAGAGATTTTTGATCTGGCCTGACCTGTTTGATGGTGATACCGTTAACATAACTTCAACTTTCAAGGACCTGCAGATGCAGTGGCAGACTCTCAGCCTGGAATGGCAGCAACAGTTGGCTATCGTTAGCTTGAACCGGCCGGATAAGCTCAACGCCATTAATTACACCATGTTCAGCGAGCTCAAGGCGATGGCGCGTCATTTGCGCCGTCAACGGCATTTGCGGGCGGTGATCCTTAGAGGCGAGGGCGGCCAATTCAGCTCGGGCTTGGATATCAAGAGTGTGGCTAACTCTCCCTGGCAAGCGCTGAAGCTGCTGTTCAAGTGGCTACCGGGCAATGCCAATTTGGCGCAGCAGGTGTCTGTCGCCTGGCGAGAGCTACCGGTTCCTGTCATTGCCGTCTTGGATGGCCGCTGCTATGGCGGCGGCTTGCAAATTGCGCTCGGCGCCGATTTTCGTATTGCCGCCAATGACGCCGAGTTGTCAATAATGGAGGCCAAGTGGGGCTTGGTTCCCGACATGGGTGGCCTGGTGAGTTTGCGGGAAATTCTGGCAAAAGATCAGGCATTGAAACTCAGTATGACGGCGGAATTAATCCCGGCTCCCAAGGCGTTGGAACTTGGGCTGGTGACCGAGTGCTGCAGTGATCCTCTGGCCCGGGCACAAGAACTGGCATGTGGGCTCAATGAGCGCTCTCCGGATGCGTTGGCGGCGATAAAGCTGAGTATCAACCGCAGCTGGAAAGGTTCCCGCAGGCGCCTGCTGGCGCGGGAGTCCTGGAGTCAGGTACGTTTGCTCTTGGGGCGTAACAGAACCATTGCCGCCGTGCGGCAGGGCAAGGACCCCGAGCGGGCCTTTGAACCGCGGCGAAACTGGTGAGATATCCTTCACGGCTAAATAAATATTAACTTGACCTATATGACAGAAGCGCCTGAAAATCCGTCACTTTATTTATAAATAGGAATTGGGATGCGGATTTTTTTTGAACGCTTGCTCTGGGGCAGTCGCTTGTCTGTCATGGTTGGAGTCTTCTCCTGTGTGTTGGCGGCCTTGGTCACTTTTGTCATGGGAGTCAAGGACGTGCTGCATATGTTTGCCCTACTGTGGGAATACCTGCTCAGTGGCAGCTATGATGTGCGCAATGATCTTGTGATGGTATTGGTGGAGATACTGGATACCTTCCTGCTCGGGGCCGTGCTGCTGATCTTCGCTTTCGGCCTCTATGAACTCTTTATCCGTAACCTGGAACCGGCCAGTAACTCGGATACCGGCGGCAAGATATTGATCATCTCCAGCATAGATGCGCTCAAGAGCAAGCTGGGCAAAGTGATATTGATGATGTTGATCATCAAGGTGTTTTCCTTCTTTGCCGATATCAAACCCAGCTCGGCACTGGACTTGCTGTTCATGGGCGGCACAGTGGTGCTCATCTCCCTGGCATTAATGTTCTCCAATGGCGGCAAGAAAGAGTAATCGCATTCCCGACATTTACTCTACGGAAAGCTTGGCCTGGGAGCCGATTTCGGCAGCAACTTCTGTATTAGACGGTCACTGATTGGCTTCAGTGGCCGTTTTTTCGTTTGCTGCCAGCTGTTTCAGCACCTTTCTGGCCATGCCTTCTATCATCATCAAGGTGTTTTCAAAGGCTACATCCTGACGCAGATCCAGCGCCAGTAATTGCTGCCGGTATTGATTGTCCGGCTGGCTCATTGCCAGCGATTTACGACTTTTTACCGTGGCCTGCGAGGCTTGATGACCGTCGGGGGATTGGATATCGAGTACCGCCAACTCCAATCCGGCCAGCTGCTTTGGCAAGGCCAGATTGGCATCGGGATCGTCAAGGTAGGGATTGATCACCACCAGCAAGTCCGGTTTGGCCAACTTCTGCGCTGCCAACAACTCAATTACCAAGGCGGCGGACTGATCCTGGGCTATCAGCAAGCGCTTGCCTGGAAAGGGGGCTCCCAAGGTGTCCAATTGCGCCAGACTCTGTTGGATAAAGCTCTGTTGCTGTTTCCTGAGTTTCTGCCATTCCTCTGCCTCTCGGCGGCTCGTTGCCTGGTTGCGTTTCCCCGGCATTTTGCCATCGCCTGCCTTGCTTATTTCCTGGGCCTCTGTGGTGAAGTTGGGCTGCTCAGGAAAGGGCGGTGGTGTGATGCTGAGACTGGCCCAGCCTGCGGGATTGATGTTGCGGCGCAAGAAGGCGTTGAGCCCGGGGGCATCGGCGTGGGTGCCGGGAGGCGGCAGTAACAGCGCCGCGCCCAATTGTTTCGGGCCACTCCAGGGGCGTATCAGAACGGCTTGCTCCTCGCCATCTACTTGGATCTTTTGCAGTTCTGAGGCGGCGACATGCTCCAACGCCCGGCTATTGTCTCTGGGTTTCATAGGGGCTGTTTCAGGCGTTTGACTCGCTGGCTCTGGTTGAGTCTGCGCCTGGTTGGCCATGTCTTTGTTGGCTGGTTCGTCGGCTGCCAGTGCCATCAAGGGGAAAAAGCACAGCATAGCTATCGTCCTGGATATCAGCGCCAAGGGAACTCCTTAAACTTTTCATAGGCTGGAATAGCATGATTCTGCAGCCTTTATTGACTCAATGCCAAAATTATAAGCCGCAAATTTGTGCACTAGTAGCTGTTGTATCGAAAGTTTGTGTGTCGATCCAATGCTTGAAGGCGTGGTGCACCAGGGCTTCTGAAATTTAGCGCAAAAAACAAGACCCGCAGTTAGCGGGTCTTGGGGGATGATATTTGAGTGGATTATCAGGCGTGGCTGACCAGCACCAGGCGCACGGCATCGAGCTGCAGCTGGCATTGATCCAAATAGCCGCGTAGTTCGGCTATCTGATTTTGCAGATACTCAAGCTCGGCATCGCGGATATTGGGGTTCACCGCCTTGAGGGCTTCCAGACGTTCCAGCTCGGCGCCCAATTGGCGCTCCATCTGCTGCTGCGCTTCGGCCTGCAGGTTGGACATAGCCTCCATAGCGTGGGCTTCGCCCTTGGCCAGCAGTGGATGCAATATCGCCTGCGAGGCGTTGACCAGTTTGCTGCCGATATGGCGGTTAACCGCGCTGAGCTGGCGATCAAAATGCTCGTAGCTCACCTTGTCAGACAGATTGTTGCCGTCTTTATCCAGCAGAATACGCAGTGGTGTCGGCGGCAGATAGCGATACAGCTGGCTGGACTTGGGCGCCGAGGCCTGTGCCAGATAGATAAGCTCCAGGAACACGGTACCTGCCGGCAACGCCTTGTTCTTGAGGATGGCAACACTTGTGGTGCCTGTCTCAGAACCTGTGATCAGATCCAACCCGGTTTGCACCAGAGGATGCTCCTGGGTTATCAGGGCGATATCGTCGCGGGACAGGGCGGTTTCCCGGTCGAAAGTCACGGTAATGCCATCTTCCGGCAGGCCAGGATAAGTGGGATACATCATGTGCTCACTCGGGCGCAGCACTATGGTGTTTTCGCCTCTATCGTCCTGATCCAGACCTATGATGTCCCACAGACGGATCACTGAGCCGATAAGCTGGGTGTCGTTATCCATCTGCGCCAGTCTCTCGGCCAATGCCAATGACCTGTCGCCGCCGTGGGAGTTGAGTTCCAGCAGCTTGTCGCGGCCCTGCTCCATTGCCTGCTTTAGCTCTTTATAACGGCTGCGGGTGTCGCGCAGCAGCTTAGCCATCTCTTCTTCGTTTTCTTCTACCAGCAGTGGCAGCAACTGGGCGCCAAACTCCTTGAACAGAATATGACCGCCGGGGCAGGTGAGTTCGAAGGCGTTGAGGCCTTCATGGTACCAGGCCAACAGACGCTCCTGCGCCGTGTCGGTGAGGAAGGGCAGGTGGATCTCTACATCATGGTTCTGACCTATGCGATCCAGGCGACCTATGCGCTGTTCCAGCAGATCCGGGTTCAATGGCAGATCAAACAGCACCAACTGGCTGGCGAACTGGAAGTTACGCCCTTCGGAACCGATTTCCGAGCAGATCAGCGCCTGGGCACCACCCTCTTCCTGGGCGAAGAAGGCACCGGCTTTGTCCCGTTCTATGATGGACATGCCCTCATGGAACACAGTGGCGAGGATCCCTTCACGGGTGCGCAGCGCTTCTTCCAGACTCAGCGCCGTGGCGGCCTGACTGGCGATGATCAGCACTTTCTTGCTGCGGTTTTGCTTGAGGAAATCGATGAGCCAGTCGACCCTGGGGTCGAACTTCCACCAGGCGGCGGAGTTTTCATCAAACTCCTGATACATTTTTTCCGGCGCCAGCGCGTAGGCGGCCTTCATTTCCAGGGTGCGGTGACCATTCATCATGGCACTGACTCGGGCCGCAGTGAGGTACTGCTCCGGCATGGCCTGTGGATAGGCGTTGAAAATGCGTTTCGGGAAGCCTTTGACCGAGGCGCGGCTGTTGCGGTACAGCACCCGACCCGTGCCGTGCCTATCGAGCAGCTCTTGCAGCAGCTCGTCACGGGCGGCTTGCTGCTGCTCGGCATCGACGCCGTCAGCCTGGATAAGGCGAATAGCGGGGGCGATATCTTTCTCGGACAAGAGTTCGGTCAGGCTGTTGATGGCATTGTCGGGCAGCTTGTTGCCACTTGCCAGCGCCTCGGCGGCGAGGGCCACCTCTTTGTAGCCTTGTTCCTCTTTGATAAAGGCTTGATAGTCGTAGAAACGATCCGGATCCAGCAGTCGCAGTCGGGCAAAGTGGCTCTCATGGCCCAACTGATCCGGGGTCGCGGTCAGCAGCAGTACGCCGGGCACCACTTCCGCCAGAGCTTCAACCACCTGATAGGCCCGGCTCGGAGCCTCTTCGGTCCACTCCAGGTGATGGGCCTCATCGACCACCATAAGATCCCAGTCGGCATCCAGCGCCTGGTCGAGACGGCGCTTCTTGCGCAGCAGTTCCAGTGAGCAGATCACCAACTGTTCGGTGTAGAAGGGGTTGTCATGGTCGGCAAAGGCTTCGATGCAGCGATCTTCATCGAATACGGCAAATCGCAGGTTAAAGCGGCGCAGCATCTCCACCAGCCATTGGTGGCGCAAGGTATCTGGTACTATCACAAGTACCCGCTCGGCGCGGCCTGTCATCAACTGTTGATGAATGATGAGGCCGGCTTCTATGGTCTTGCCCAGACCCACTTCATCGGCCAGCAGCACCCGTGGCGCGTAGCGGCGCCCGACCTCATGGGCAATCCACAGCTGATGCGGAATAAGGCCGACTCTGGGACCTTGCAGCCCCAGCAGATCTGAGGTGGCCAGATTGTGGCGCAGCTGCTGGGCGGCGTAGCGCACTCCGAATCTGTCCAGTCTGTCTATCTGGCCGGCAAAGAGCCTGTCTTGCGGTTTGTTGAAACGAATATTGTGATCCAGCAAGGTTTCCCTCAGCTGCACTTCTTCGCCGGTTTCGCTGTGAATGCCGGTGTAGATCACCAGCCCGTCTTTTTCATCCAAAGAGTTGATGGTCAGTGTCCAGTTTTCATGGCTCTTGACCTGATCACCTGGGTTATAAATCACCCGGGTTAACGGGGCGTCGTTGCGGGAGAACATGCGGTTCTCTCCGGTGGCGGGGAACAGCAGTGAGACCATGCGGCCTTCCAGTTGTACTACTGTACCCAAACCAAGCTCTGATTCGGTATCACTGATCCAGCGTTGACCTAAGGCGAAGGGCATCTTTAACTCTCATCTTCGGGCGGATTCACAAAGGGCGCGTATGTTATACCAATCCGAGTATAATACCAATCCTGCCCAGCAGGCCTTTTCGTCCGCTTGTCATCCAATCGTCATCTTTAGCATCCTACACTCAAAAACGGATACCGCGCAGTGGCCATTAAAGAGACTGCAAAGGGTATTTGTCATCCGTTGCTAAAGGTGCCAGTATTAGTTTAAGCCATGTCACAGTGGTGAAACCTACCCGCAATCAGTTAGAAACAGGAGTGACATATACCCCAACCCCAGGCCTGCGCTGGCCCATGACAACAAAGCTGTGAGTAGCTCATTGACGCAAATGGAGGCGCCATGGAACAAGACGACAGAAAGTTGTTTGTACTTGATACCAATGTGTTATTACATGAACCCTTAGCGATTTACTCCTTTAAAGAACATGATGTTGTGGTCCCAATGACGGTACTGGAGGAATTGGACCAGATAAAAGACAGAAAGCGGGATGTCAGCCGCGATGCCAGGGTCGCCATTCGGGCGCTGGAAGATATCCTCGGCGGCAAGACCACTCCGGAACAGATAATCAAAGGGGTTCCCCTTCCAAGCCGCGAAGGGCACACAGATGCCACAGGTACTCTGGCCATCTTCCCCGACCACCAGATTGAATTCACCATAGGCTCGCTGCCCGGCGACAACAACGACAACCGCATCATCAACACAGCCCTGCATCTGCAAAATCAATACGAGCCCCGTACCGTGGTGCTGGTCACCAAAGACATCAATATGCGTCTCAAGGCCAAAGGTGCCGGGATACTCCTGGTAGAAGACTACCGCACAGATCAGCTGATCGATGACATACGTTTTCTGTCCAAGGGTTTTCATCAATTTGAAGGCAACTTCTGGGAGCATCTGCACAAAGTGGCCACCGAGCGTCATGGCCGTCATACTGTGCACGATGTGCCGCTCAAGGACCTGGGCGACGATCTGTTTTATATCAACCAATATCTACTGGACGATGAGTCCGAATTTTGTGGCCGGGTGGTCGGCCGCAGTGAAACCAGTCTCAATGTGCTGGATCTCGGTCGCGATCGCCTGATGAATATGGAGGCCTGGGGCGTGAGACCGAAGAACATCTATCAGGGCATGGCGCTGCAGGCCTTGATGGATCCCGATATCGATCTGGTTATTCTCACCGGCCCAGCAGGATGCGGCAAAACACTGTTGGCGATGGCGGCAGCATTGGAGCTGGTGGTGGAGCGAAATCTCTACGACAAGGTGATAGTCACCCGTAACACCCCGGAAATTGCCGAATCGATAGGCTTCCTGCCGGGCACGGAAGAGGAAAAAATGGCTCCTTGGCTGGCGGCAATTACCGATACCCTGGAGGTGCTGCACAAGCATGATGTTAACCCCAGTGGTTCACTCAACTACATAATGGAAAAGGCCAATATCCAGTTTAAGTCGATTAACTTTATGCGTGGGCGTTCGATTCAGAACTCGGTGGTATTGCTGGATGAGTGTCAAAACCTGACGGCCTCACAGCTGAAAACCATGATCACCCGTATGGGAGAAGGCACCAAGCTTATCTGTTGCGGTAACCTGGCGCAGATAGACTCCAACTATCTGACCGCGGTCACCTCGGGTTTAACCTATATGGTTGAACGCTTTAAAAATTTTGAGGGTAGTGCCAACATTTATCTCAACGGCGTAGTGCGCTCACGGCTGGCAGAGTTTGCCGAAGAGCAGCTCTGATAAACCCTGCTACTGAAAAAGGCCCCATTTCGGGGCCTTTGCTTTGTGCGGGGTACTGCATATGCAGCCAAATTAAGTATATGATATCTTTCTTCCCCACCGCTTGGGGATGGGCCGTGATGCAAGGGTAATGGATGAAATTGAGTGAGCCGGATCTGCAGCTGAAATCTCCGATCCAGAAAAATTACAACCGTGCAGTGTTTTACACCTATATGGGGGTGATTGTACTGGCGTTGCTCACCGCCTGGGTGTTTTTTGAACGCCAGAAGACCCAGCAGATGGAGCTCAGGGAAGAACAGGTCGATCGCCATGTGATGCAGATTGACCTCTTGCTGGAATCCAGTATCCGTGCGGTCAAGAGCCTGCGTAATGTGGCCGTGGACCACTTGCGCCTGGCCGAGCAGGTGCGCAAGGACAGGCTGCCTCAGTACGAGAAATTCAACGAAAGTGGGCAGTTCTTTACCCTGGAGCCTAATTACGCCAGGAGTGGTGAACCCTTCACCAACATGGGGCGGATAACCGGCTCAGGTACTCTCGATGGCCGCGGCGACAAGTTCTATCAGGAACTGGAGATGCTGTTTGAGCTGTCATTGTCGTTCCCGGTCGCCAAGGAGGCTGCGCCCAAGGCCTCGGCCATCTATTATCTGTCCAAGCGGCGGATGATGTCCTATTACCCCTGGCCCTCGGACGAGCAGCGTTTTCGCGATGAACTGCTGAACAAGAAACAGTTTCAACTGGCGACTCCGGCGATGAACCCCCAGCGCAGTGTGTTCTGGAGTGAGGCCTATGTGGACTCGGCCGGTAATGGCCTGTTGACCACCCTCGGGGTGCCCATCTATCTCGAAGATGAGTTTATCGGCTCAATTAATCTGGATATGACACTGGCATCGCTCGCCAAACAGATACGTCTCTATTTCAAAATGCCGGGCACTGTGATTTTGCTGGATCAGGGCAATAATATTCTTTCCCACAGCGATTTTGATACCTCCAGCATTAACCGGGTCTACCACATCAGTCAGCGGATCCCATCCGAGCTGCATTCATTGCCTGAGTCCGAGCTGTTCGATGCCCACGAGGGGATGATCCGTAACGGCTATTACATCCACTCAGTGGCGCTGCACAACGCCCCTTGGCGCTTGCTCTATCTGCAGGATGTTGACGATCTGTTTCTGGACTCGTTCGAGAAGCTGCAGCTGAGCTTTATTTTAGTGGTACTGGCCTTGTCTGTGCTGGTGACCATAGTGCACTGGCAGACTCGCCGCTCTTTCGTCAGCCCGGCCTCGCGCTTGCTGTCACACCTGGAAGACTGTTCCCGTGAGCCGATCCGGCCGCCGGCGAAGATCACCCAGGGCTGGGAGCCCTGGTTCCAGTTGGTCAGCCGCATTTTTGAAGAAAACCAGCAATATACCCGTCACCTGGCAGAGCAGAACAAGCGGCTGGATAAACTGGTGGCCCGGCGCACCGAGCGGCTGAAGGAAACCACAGAAAAGCGGGAGCGGGAATACGCCCTGCTGCGCTCTTTGTTGGACTCGATTCCTGAAGCCATTGTCTTCAAAGACAAAGAAGGCAAGTACCTCGGCTGCAACAAGTCAGCCGAGCGGGTACTTGGCTATACCGAGGCCGAGATGATCGGCCTGAATTCAGATACTTTGACCACCCCGGAGCAGGCCGCCAGAATTCGCGCCGAGGATGAACAGGTGCTCAAGGACAGGGCGCCGCTGCGCTATCAGGAAAAGGTCGAGCTGGCGGGCAAGCCCGTGCTGCTCGATACCCTCAAGCTGCCGTTTTATAACCGCCGCGGCGAGATGCTGGGCTTGATTGCCGTTTGGCGTGATGTGACCCGCGAATATGAAGCCGCCGAGCAGTTGCGTTTGTCGGAAGAACGTTATCACCTGGCGATGGATGCGGTGGAAGATGGCCTGTGGGACTGGTATCTGGATTCGGAGCAGATCATCTGCAACCCGGCCTACTACACCATGCTGGGCTACAAGACCAATGAGTTTCCGGCGCTGCTGTCGACCATAGACGAGCTGATCCATCCGGACGACAGGATCCGGGTTGAAGAGTATCGCGAGCAGTATCTGGCCGATCCCATAGGCGCCTATGAGATAGAGTTCCGAATGCGCGGCAAGAGCGGGCAGTATCACTGGGTGCTGTCCCGTGGCCGGGTGGTGGAATTTACCGCCAACAATGAGCCCAGGCGTATGCTGGGTACCCACAAGGACATTACCCGCAGCAAGAGCAACGAGGTGGCCTTGCTGGAGGCCAAGAAAGATGCCGAACTGGCCAACCTCTACAAGAGTGAATTCTTGGCCAATATGAGCCATGAGATCCGCACGCCGATGAATGCCATCATAGGCATGCTGCAACTGGCGCAGCGCACCAACCTGACGGTGCAGCAGAAAGATTATCTGGAGAAGGCCGGCTTCTCGGCCCAATCATTGCTGCGGATCATCAATGACATTCTCGACTTCTCCAAGATTGAAGCCGGGAAGCTGGAGCTGGAGCGGGTCTCCTTCCCGTTGGACAAGGTGCTGGAGCACGCCTTGGATATCAACTCACTCAAGGCGCAGGAGAAAGGGGTTGAGCTGTTACTGTATGCCCCTGTGACCGCCGGACTTATGCTCAAGGGTGATCCGCTGCGTCTCGGCCAGGTGCTGGTGAATCTCTTGTCCAACGCGGTCAAGTTTACCTCTGAAGGGGAGATTGAACTCGGCTGTGAAGATGTCGGCGAACGCGATCATCGTATAACCCTCAAATTCTGGGTTCGCGACACAGGCATAGGGATCAGCAAGGAGCAGCAGGAGATACTGTTTGATGCCTTTGCCCAGGCGGATGGTTCCACCACCCGTAAATATGGTGGCACCGGCCTTGGCTTGTCCATCAGCAAGCATCTGGTGTCCATGATGGGCGGCAAGATGCAGGTGCAGAGTGAGCCGGGTGTCGGCAGTGTATTCAGCTTTACCATCAGCTTTGAAATCGCCGAAGAGGCCAAGATTGAACCTCTGGTGATGCCGGAGCAACTCAACAGCCTGCGGGCGCTGGTGGTGGACGATAACTCTACGGCGCTGCAGATATATTCGACCCTGATGCGCGATTTCCACTTCGAGGTGGACACTGCTGCCAGCGGTGCCGAAGCCCTTTATAAGTTGGAAAAACAGGAAACCGACCTACTGCTAATCGACTGGATGATGCCGGAAATGGATGGCCGTGAGGTGATCCGTACCCTGGATGAAATGGTGGCCAATGGCAGAATAAGCAAGCGCCCCGTGGTGATCATGATGACGGCCTATGCCGCCGGTCCATTGGCCCAGGAAGTGGAAGATGCCAATGTGTTTGCGCTGCTGCAAAAGCCCTTCAAGGCCTCGACTCTGTTTGATGAGATAATCTCAGCCTTTGCCGAGAAACCTCATTCGGCGACTGTGGCTGAAATTACCGACAACCAGAGCGGTGGTCATAAAGGCCTGGTACTGCTGGTGGAAGACAACCTGATCAACCAGCAGGTGGCCTCCGAACTGCTGCGCAGCGCCGGTTATGAGGTAGATCTGGCCGACAATGGTCAAATTGCCCTCGATATGGTGGAGCAGCGCCAATACGATGCGGTATTGATGGATATTCAGATGCCTGTGATGGATGGCCTGACGGCGACCCGGGAACTGCGCAAGAAATACGACAGGGAGACCTTGCCGATTATCGCCATGACGGCCCATGCCATGTCAGGCGATCGTGAGAAGAGCCTGGCGGCGGGAATGAACGCTCATATCACCAAGCCTATTATGCTCAATGAACTCTTTGATACCTTGAGTGAATGGGTGGGCAGGACTTGAGATAAACCGGCCGATCCCTTAACTTGAATGGCAACTTACAGATAACAATCAGGAGATGGGATGAAACCTCAAAGTTGGACCTTGTTGTTGGCGCTGATCGCGGTACCCGGATTGGCGCAGGCGGCACAGGAGAGGGAGGCCGCCGACGTCATCAGCGAAAGCACTCAGGCCGAAGGTTTTATCAATCTCTTTTATGATGCCAAAGCCGGGCAGCTGTATCTGGAACCGAGCAAACTTAACCAGCCTATGTTGCTGCTCTCCAGCTTGCCCCACGGCGCCGGATCCAATGACATTGGGCTCGACCGTGGGCAACTTGGGTATACCCGCATGGTGCAGTTTGAGCGCCAGGGCCCCTATATTCTGCTCAAACAGCTCAATACCCGTTTTCGCGCCGATACCGACGACCAAGCCGAGCAAAGAGCCGTGCATGAAGCCTTTGCCGAATCAGTGCTCTGGCGCGGCAAACTCCTGCCGGGAAAACGTCTGCTGGTGCCGGTCAACGACTTGATGTTGCAGGACCTGCACGGCATCAGCCAACAGTTGGCGGCCAGGGGCCAAGGGCATTATCGTCTGGACACCAGCCGCTCTGTGGTGTTGCCAGCCTCGGTCAAGTCGTTCGAGCGTAACTCGGATGTGGATGTGCAGCTGACTTTCGCCAGTGATAAGGCCGGCGCCAGAGTCGCCGAGGTGACCCCGGATGGCCAGGCCCTGTCTCTGAGACTGCGCTACTCCTTTATCGCCTTGCCCGAGCCGGGTTATCAGGCGCGCCTCTATCACCCCATGAGTGGTTATCTGTCCGATGAATACAAGGACTATGCCACCGCCATAGATCAGGATATCAACCAGCGCTTCTTGCTGCGCCACCGGCTGCAGAAGGTTAATCCTGGCCCTGAGCCAAGCGAAGTGGTTGAGCCCATTACCTATTATCTGGATCCCGGTGTCCCCGAGCCTATCCGCGGTGCCTTGCTCGAAGGCGGCCGCTGGTGGGAGCAGGCTTTCAATGAGGCGGGGTTTATCAACGGCTTCAAGTTGGAGCTATTGCCGGAAGGCGCCGACCCTCAGGATGTGCGCTACAACGTGATCCAGTGGGTGCACAGGGCCAGCCGTGGCTGGTCCTATGGTGCAGCAGTGACAGATCCCCGCAGTGGTGAAATCATCAAGGGCCAGGTCACTCTGGGAAGTCTGCGGGTACGTCAGGATCACCTGATTGCCCGTGGCCTTACCGCAGGTTGGGAAGACAGGCAAGCGGCCGATGAAGCCGCCATGGCCTTGTCTCTGGCGCGTATTCGCCAGTTATCGGCTCATGAAATCGGTCATACCCTGGGGCTGGATCATAACTTTGCTGCTTCCACCAATAACAACGCTTCTGTGATGGATTACCCCCATCCCTATGTGCGCCTCGATGGCAAGCGGGTGGATATCAGCCAGCCTTACGCCGAAGGGCTGGGGGCCTGGGATAAGTTTGCCATCAAGTACGGTTATGGTGACTTTGGTGATGAAGCCCAAACCCAGGCCGCGCTCAAGTCGCTGCTCAAAGAGGTGCAGCAGCAGGGGCTGAGATACATAGGCGAGGGTGATTCGAGGGCGACTTCAGCCGCCCATGCCTATGCCAGCCTTTGGGACAGAGGCGAGGATCCGGTTAAGGAGTTGGCAAGAATGCAGCTGGTCAGGCGCCAGGCGCTGGAGACCTTCTCCGCCAAGGCGCTGTTGCCGGAGCAACCCTTGGGCGAACTCAGTGATGCCCTGGTGCCCATCTATCTGTTGAATCGCTACCAGATCAGCGCCGCGGCCAAGTTTGTTGGCGGCATTGACTACAATTACCTGGCTGATGCCGGTAGCGGTAACTGGCACTTTATTGCACCGGAATTGCAGAAGCGGGCATTGGAGACTGTGCTGGCGACTCTGGATCCCAGAGAGCTATATCTGCCAACTGAGCTTTTGGAGCAACTGGTGCCCAAGGCTGGCAACTATTACCGTAGCCGCGAGAGTTTCGACTCATCTTTGGGGGTTGCCGTGGATCAATTGGCCATGGCAGAAGTGCTCAGTCGTCACACAGTGTCGACGCTGTTGAACCCTGAGCGGCTCAATCGAGTGGATCAGGCCTTTGCCAGAGACACAGAGCAGTTGTCGGTAGAGGATTTGCTGGATAGATTGCTGGCTAAGACACTGCTGAAATCACTGCCTTCGGGAGATCAGACCAGTATTGCGATGAGGGTAAATGCGGTAGTTTTGGACGGTATGTTGCAGAGTCTGGAGAGTGACGCCAGCGCCCCGGAAGTCAAAGCCATGTTGAGGATGAAGCTGGATTATCTGCTTAAGCAGTTGCCCAGAAAAGAAAAAAGAAGTTCAGGTTACAAGGCTGCCCACTATGGACAACTGCAAACAGTGCTTGAACAGGCACTGAAACAAGCCGGGGGCAGAGTGATCAGCAAGCCTGCGAAAATGCCACCGGGCTCACCGATTTAGTACGTTGTAAGGTATTGATTATGTGACACAATTAATTTCTTGTCTTATATTGGCATCTTTCATGTTCCAGAGGTTCGGGCCCTTTTGCACCGAACCTCTGTTTTTTTGAGGGAATTCGTTATGCCAAAAATCCTGTTTCTCAGAGCCTGGCTCGGCAGCTTGTTGCTGCTGTTCTGCTTCGTTGCCAAGGCCGAAGGGCTAAGCGTTAGCCCTCGCATTCATCAGGGCCAACTGGACAATGGTCTTAAATATCAATTGGTGGACAATAAGACGCCGGCCAACGCCATAGTGATGCGGATGCGGATCGCCT
Source organism: Shewanella sp. BJSY2023SW007 (assembly GCF_047314525.1). Taxonomy (NCBI): domain Bacteria; kingdom Pseudomonadati; phylum Pseudomonadota; class Gammaproteobacteria; order Alteromonadales; family Shewanellaceae; genus Shewanella; species Shewanella sp. BJSY2023SW007. The sequence goes on from NZ_JBKORL010000105.1 coordinate 42,347, forward strand.
CCGGCTCACTGCTTGAGGCGGAAAATGAGCAGGGGCTGATGCACTTGCTGGAGCATATGGCGTTCAAAGGCTCGGCAGCTGTCCCGGAAGGGGATATGATCCCAAGATTGCAACGTCTTGGTTTAAGTTTTGGCGCCGATACCAATGCAGTGACTGATTTCGAACAGACGGTCTATGAGTTCAACATCACCCAAGGGGATGAGCAGAAGTTGGATACCGGGCTGATGCTGATGCGGGAGATTGCCGACAGACTCACTCTGGATCCCAAGGCACTTGCCCAGGAAAAAGCCGTGGTGTTGGCCGAGCTCAAGGAGCATCAGTCGGCTGAGTTTGAAAATTATCGTAATCAGCTGCACTTTTGGTATCCATCGAGCCTGCTGCCAAGACGTTTACCTATCGGTGAGGCTGATATCATCAAGGCTGCAGATGTAGCCAAGTTGCGCTCTTTATACCAGCGTTTCTATACTCCTGAGCGAACAACACTGATCCTGGTAGGCGACTTTGATATCGCCCGTACCGAGGCTCAAATCAAGCAGTTGTTTGCCGATTGGAAGCCGCACCCTCAGGCGGTTGCCCCGGCACGGGTGAAGCTTTCACCGCCTGTGGTCAGAAAGCAGCCTCAGGCGGACGCTTTCTTCAATCCTCGTTTGTCGACTCAAGTCTCTCTGGGGGTACTGACTCCCAGAACACCAAAGCCTGACAGTATTGAGCTCCGTCAACAGATGATACTCGAGTCGCTGCTGGGGAGTATGCTCTATCAGAGATTGCAGTCACACCTGTTTGCCGAGGAAGGTGTAAGCCATGCTTCTGTTGAGTTGGGCACAGAGTTTGGCACTGCGGTAAGGGTGGAACTGGCGCTGGAGACCCAGGAAGACAACTGGCCGCAAGCCGTGGCTCTGCTGGAGCAGACTATACGTCAGGCCCTACAATACGGCTTTAGCAGCGACGAGCTGCAGCAAGCGCTGAAGAGCGAACACAAGCACTACCAGCGCAATCTGGCCGGTAGCAATACCATTCATAGCTTCGACTTGGCAGAAGTCTTGGTATCATTAGATGCCAACGACATGCTGATGTTGGCCCCCTCAGATCAACTGGCCATTTTTGAGGCCTTGGCGCCGCAGATTACCCCGGCTCTTATCCAACAGACATTGGCAGAGCTTTGGCAGGGGCAACCCGGTATCTATCTCTCCGCTGCCAAGATCCCCGTCGATGTAGAAACACAATTGCTGAAGGCATATGAGCAGAGTCAGCTGCAGCCCGTTGCCCCCTATACAAGCACAAAAGCCAGCGAGTTTGCTTATCAAAGCTTTGGGGAACCGGGCAAAATTGTCGCCGACAACAGGGATCCCGATACCGGAATACGCCAGTTGCGTTTTGCCAATGGGACTCTGCTCAACCTCAAGCCTACCGAATTTGAGCAGAGCAATGTGGCCGTCAGCTTGTCATTGGGATTCGGTGATTTGCCATTTCCGCGCCAAGAGGGTTTGGGCACCCTATTTAACAGCGCCTTTCTGCTCGGCGGGCTTGAGCAGCACTCCTGGCAACAGTTGGCGGATATCTTTGCCGGGCAGGACATTTCGGCAAATATAGGAGTCAGTACTGAAGGCTTTGGCGGCGTCACCCATACCAATGCCGCTGAACTCAGAACCCAGCTGGGGTTACAGGCCGCCTTTTTAACCGCACCGGGCTGGCGCCAGGAAGCCATTACCCTCTTTCGGCAACAAGTCAAGGCAGAGAGCCAGAGCCGTAATGCCAACCCGAATAGCGCTTTCTGGGATGGTTTGAGTGGACTCCTGCACCCAGGCGATCACCGTTATGGTTACGGCCGGGAAGAACAGGTATTGCAGCGGGACTTTTCTGAAATTGCCAAGGTGTTGGCATCGGCACTGGATAAGGGAATGCTGGAAATCGCGCTGGTAGGTGATTTCGATGAGGCTCAGGGGATAAAAGCGGTTGCCGAGACATTCGGTGCCATCAAGCGGCATCCTGCCAAGGCCCCGGCCTTCGAGCGGCCGGTATTTCCCAAGGTGCCGGCTCAGAGACAGATTTTCCATAGAGGCGCCGAGAACTCGGCGGCATTGGCCTGGCTGTGGCCGACAACCGACATGCAGGATGTTCGACGCCACAGTGAACTGATGTTACTCGAACAGGTGATGGGCATTTTGTTGAATGAAGAGGTCAGGGAAAAAGCTGGTGCCGGATATTCGCCTTATACCTTCAATCATTTCGATTGGCATCCAACAGGTTACGGTTATCTGGGACTGTTTACCGTCACAGATGCAGCCAAGCTGAAGGCGGCCGAACAGGGCTTTGCCGCAGTCGAGGCCAGAGTCAAGGCCAAGGGCGGCATAGATAGCGATCTATTGGAGCGGGCGCGCCAGCCCTTGTTGCAGTGGTTGGATAGTGCACCTGCCAGCAACGGTTTCTGGTTGGATCTGGCGGCAACGGCCCAGAGCCGACCGGGCCGTTGGCTGAGTTGGCAACAGCGCAGGCAAATGCTGGGGCAACTGGATAGTGAAGCCCTGGAAGCCGTGGCCCGTGAGTATCTTGAAAATGAGCGCCGCTTGAGTGTGACCACTACTTACGGCGACTAACCACCGCTCTTGGGGTTTCTCGGATAGAAGCGCTCCGGCTTGCGCTGCAGGTGCTCGAACCTGCGGGTATTTTTATAGGGTAGCTTCATAAACCCCGAGACCCCCTGGCCCTGGATCTTGTCGACATGACTGAGGATCCTGTCCAGACAGGCGCGAAACTGCGCCTGTTTTCTAGGGTTGAGCAGTCTCAGATAACTGTGGATCTTCATATGGGTTGGCAGGGCTTCGAAGATGATACAGCCTGTGTGGTGTATCTGGTTGAGCCAGCCCAGCTCTGTCATGATTTCCGCAGGCAGCTCCAGGTTTTCATCCGGATCCCGGCCATCTTCAAAGTAGGAGTGCAGCCGGGATTGATCTTCGAGTGTCGGCACATCGCCCACCTCAAAGGGCAGCAGCTGATCTGCTTTGGCCTTGAACTGCTCTGCAGGGGCGCTGCGCTCCAGGTGCAGGGTATCTTTGGCGTTGAAGAAACAGGCCTTGAAGATACCTATGCGATGAATGCCCCGGGCCAGGGTCACCATGTTGTTGACCGCCTGAATCAATGCCGGCCTGAGCTCTTCATCATAAAGCGCCAGGTTGGAGTCGATATAGACGCCTGTCTCCTGCCAATGAATCGCCAAGCCACCCACAATCGGATACTGCCCTAGGCGGCCGACGGCAGCGATAAAGCCCTTCTCTGTGTCTCCCATACCGGCGAGGAAGTTGCGGTAGTACTTCTCCAGTTGAATATCTTCTGCGCGAATAGCCTCGGCATCGGCGTCCGGATGATGGCTGCGCAGAAACGACTTACGCGAACTGTAGCTGACGGTTTCCACGTCCCGGGCCCGCTTCTGTACCCAGACGGGGATCTCGGCATTCAGCTCCTGTGGCAGCGGCGGCAGTAAAAGATGCTGGCTGTATCTCATGCTACGCAGGAAGTAGTCGCCGGCCTTGAGACGGGTGAGAGGATCCGAGCCCAACATCCCCTCGAGGATCCTGGCCAATTCTAGCGGCAGACCTATGCTGGTGGGCGGGATCACCTGGGAACCGAAGCGGCTGGCCTGGCCGGACGCCAGCGCATAGAGGGTGGCGGCAACCCCCTGTTCATCAAACCTGGGGCTGGAAAGCGCCCCCGAGAGTTGCTCATCGCCGATAAAGTAAACATCGCCCATGCGGGCGTTGGTATGCTGCTGATCGCTCGACATTAACTCCATCACATTGCCGCCAACCGGGCGGTTGTCGGCATCGCGCTGGGCAAATACTGCCGAGCCCCAGTCAATCAAAGACAGCTTATCTTCCTCTGGGTCATAAACCAGGTTGGAAGGTTTGATATCCCCGTGTACCAAGGGTCTGCCACTGCGCAGATACTGCAGCAGATCCGCCAACTGCCTGGCAATGCTCATGATTTCCGCCACAGGCAAGGCGCCTTGGCGGCGGCAGCGTTGATCCAGATCCTGGCCCTGAGCTCTGGCCATCACCAAGATCCCCTGGCGCCCGACTCTGTCGAACTTTATCAGTGGCGGCACATTGGGATGATTGACCTGAGACAGCATGAAGGCTTCTTCTTCCAGTCTGTCCTGCACCTGCTGAGGCAGGGTAATACGGGAGAACTTGAATACATGTTCCTGGCCATGGCGGTTTCGTCCGGCGAACACAAAACCATAGGCACCTTTGCCTATCAGTTGCGGATCGTCATAGCCCAACTTGATCAGTTGCTGGCGGCAGAGGCGGATCCAGGCTCTGTGTTTGCGAGCGTCATCGGCCTTGAGCAGATAGACAGACTGCTCTTCCGAAATATAAAAGTGCTGCAGCTCAGGTGTTTGCAAGCGATTTCTCCATTGGCAGAAGCAAGGATACAAAATAACAACAAGCAGAAGCTCATTAAAACAGCAAGGGATAACAGCGGCAAGTTGTGACTCTGGGATCCAGCTCAGAACCAGGCTTCCTAGCGTATCCTTTTGGGCGGCACTTTGACCTATATCAATTTCATTGCGCCCTCCCCAGAGTAACCTGTTTGCAACAAGCCGCAGTGGCAGAAGAGATTTGGAGGCCTTATGTCAGTGCCAGATAAGCAGGAGCTGATCGAATTGTTCGAGTATGCCCGTCCCAGGGTGATACAGTCGATGGAATTGCGTCATTGTCCCCATGCGGGTTTCTATAATCCGGTGGATGAGCGCTGTAACTTTTGTCATCAGGGAATGGAATGTATCTGGATGAATCAGAATGATGAACTGGTGGATCTGGAGCAGAAATCACTCGAAGAATTGAAGCAGCAGTTATTGATAGCGGTCGACTTTGTCGATTCCAGCCTGAGCCCGCACCATTTGTCACGGCGCAAGTGTCAATGTGATAACTGCAATTGGTTGCGCAAGGTGCAGGAGACCCTGGCCAGATTGTCTTGATAGTACTCCGCATAAAAGTTTGTGTTGCCACTCAATGATGCCGGCTCATTGGGTTAAGTGAACTTCCTGGTGGAATGGTATTGGAATTGCGCGATACCATTCCTTGTCTGGACTCAATCCCAAATAATCTGCTACATATTTCCTTCAACATTCAGCTGTAACCTTCTGGTTTTATATGGGTTATTTCTTAATGGCACAAACATTGTCCTAACGCTGCTTAAAATGCGCCACAGCGGCCACAGATATGGCAAAATAATGCCATTGCTTATCAACTAGACTCAGAAGATGAACAGGATCAAGAAACGCTTTGTGGCCGGAGCCAAATGCCCCAAATGTCAGGCCCAGGACAGCATAGTGCTGTTCAAGGAGAACGGCATAGAAACGGTCGAGTGTGTCGAGTGTGATTACCGCGAGCAGCAGACCGATGATAAGGTCAGCGACAAGGCGACCGGTGAAGTGATAGGCCTGTTCAAACCTGAATAATATTCTTTGATACCCGCAGCGGATCCCGCTTTCTTTACCGGCCCTTCAATTGCCAAGGGTGGGGCTTTCCATTAATTTAAGGGTTTTGCTGTATTGAGGCGGTTTGCCCGCCTGTTGCCGCGAGTGCCGGGGCCTCTGGCTATTTGGCGCTTGCTGTCTGCATAAGGATTTATATGCCAAGCTTGATTCGAATAGTGCTGATCGACACCCATCTGCCGGGCGTGGTGGAACTGAAGCTCGATGGTCATACCAATATCTGTGGTACCAACGCCTCGGGCAAGACCACGCTGCAGCGTCTGGTGCCTGTGTTTTATGGTGAATACCCCAGCCGGGTCGTGCCTTCGACCCGTGACAGCTTCGAGCGCTGGTATCTGCCCAGAGAATCCAGCTATATCATTTACGAATACCAAAAGAGTGATGGCTTGCTGTATCAGGCGGTGCTGGCCTCGGCCGGCGATGGCAAAGGGGTCAACTATCGCTTTATCGCCAAGGGATTTGAACTGGAAGACTATATCAAGTCCCAAAACGGCGACACTATTTTGTGCCATACCATGGCTAAACTGGGCAGCGAGATGAAACGCGCCGGAGTGAACCATACCAAGCTTTTGAATACCCGAGAGTTTCGCGCCATCATCCAGAATGACCGTACCTTGCTGAACACAGGTTCCAGCCGCACAGAGCTGCGCAGCTATGCCCGTTTGTTCTCTCTGTGCGAGGCCGACCATTCACTGCGCCATATCGAAAAACTGGCCAAGGCGGTGCATTCCAAAGAAGGCAAAATGGAAACGGTCAAGTCGATGATCGCCGCCATTTTGGAAGAGGATGGCGTTAACCCGCCGGCATCAAGGCTTAATCCACAACGCGTCGAGGCCTGGATCCGCGAGAGCCAGCTGATCGCCGGGTTCGAGCAGATCCGTCCCGAATTTGACAAGCTGGAGCAGGAGTTCAACGAGCTGCTGTCGGCCGAACTGCGTCTTGGCAGCCTGGCCAAGGGCTATCGCAATGACGAAGTGCTGGAGGCCCAGCGTCAGGAGCAAAATCAGACCCTGTCGCGGGAGCTGAACTTCCGTCTCAAGGCATTGGACGATGAGTGGAAAGAGCAGCGCGATGAGCTTAACCAGGAGCTGTCTGCCGCCAAGGGCGATGTCGCCAAGCTGGAATATGAACTCGACGCCATCGAAAACCAACATGCGGCGTTTCTCGATGCCGATATCGAACAGGCCAAGGCCAATCTGGAACAGCTGCCGTTGTGGCGTAGCGATCTTGAGAACCTCAGCGAAAGACACAAGCTGCAAACAGAGAAGCATCAGGATATAGAAGCCGCCTATAACGCCCGCCGCAGCAAGATTGGCGAACAGCTCAACAAGGAGCTGGAAAAGCTGCAACAAGAGTTGGATAAGCAACGCGAGGCCCGCGACAAGCAGCGTGAAGTGGCCCGGGAAGACTTGGCGCGCCTCGATGCCGAATTCCGTGAGCAGCAGGAAAACGGCAAGGCCAAATTCCAGGAGCAGGAGTACCAACTCAAGCTCAATGCGGCCGAGCTCAAGCTGCAGGTCGACAGTGTGACTTATACCGAGGAGGAGAAGCTCAGCCTGGCGGTATTCGACGAGCGTATCGACCGTGCCGATGCCGAGCAGGAGGCTGCCAACGCCAAGGTGGAGCGGCTGATGAGCGAAGAGCGCAAACAGCGCTCACTCAGGGATCAGGCCAGCGAATCACTCAGAATTGCCGCGCTCAGAGTCACGGAGCGCCAGGGCGATCTGGACGATCTCAAACACATGCTGTTCCCTCAGTCCCACACCTTGCTGGAGTTCCTGCGAAAAGAAGTGCCGGGTTGGGAGCAGCACCTGGGCAAGGTGGTACATCCCGACTTGCTGCACCGCACCGACTTGCACCCCAATGTCGGCGCCGAAAGTGACAGCCTTTTTGGGATCTCATTGGATCTCAAGGCGCTGGAAATCCCCGAATACGCCAGTTCAGAGCCTGAGCTGAGGGCAAAGCTGGCCAAGGCCGAAGATGCCCTGCAAAACGCCTATGGGCTGCAGGAAGAAGCGGAAGAGCGCCTGGTGCAGGCCAACGAAGCACTGGATAAACTGAACCGTGAGCTGACCTTTGCCCGCACGGCATACAAGAATTTGCGTGACGATTTGCGGCGTCTGTTCGAGGAGCGCCGCACTGTGCAGGAGCAGATCAACAAGGCGTTGGCTGAGCGTAAGGCACAGGCCGGTAAACGCCTGACGCTGCTGGATCAGGAGATGAAACAGCTGCGTAACCAGCACCTGGAATGGCTGGAGGAGCTCAAAGAGCAGGCGCTGGATGCCAGAATGGAAAAGAACGCCTACTGGCAGGAAGTGGTTGGCGCGCTGGAGCAGCATCTGGAGCAGCTCAAAGAGAGCATCAATCAGCGCCGCAGTCGTGCCAAAGAGGAACAAAAAGCCTGCGAGCTGTGGTACAAGAATGAGCTTAAGTCCCGCGGGGTGGATGAAGACAAAATTCTCGCCCTCAAGCGGGAGATCCGTGAGCTGGAAGGTGCCATTGCCGCTGCCGAGCAGCGTCGCAGTGAAGTGCTGCGCTATGACGACTGGTATCAGCATACCTGGCTGGTGCGTAAACCCAAGTTGGTGACCGACCTGGGCGAAGTCAAGCGCGCCGCCTCCGAGCTGGATCAGCAGCTGAAAACCAAGGCCAACGAAGTCAAACATGCCCGCCAGCAACTGGAGCTACAAAGGCGCCAGTCTGATGCCGCTCAGGTAGAGGCCTCGGAAAACCTCACCAAGTTGCGCGCCTTGCTGCGTAAGCTGGCCGAGCTGAAATTGCCGCGCAACGATGAAGAGCCTCAGGGTAGCCTGGGTGAACGTCTGCGTCAGGGCGAGGAGCTGCTGCTCAAGCGCGAGCATCTGCTGGGTTCGGTCAGGCAGTATGTGGATCATTTCGATCAGGTGATTGCCAGCAAGTCAGGCTCCAGCCTATCCGAGTTCTGGGAAAAGGCCCGTGAAGAGTCCAGCTCTGTCAATGACAAGGGCATACGCCTGCTGGATTACCGCAAGTTGGTGCCGCATCTGGCCCAGTTGCTCAATGTGATGGTGCCGCAGTCGATTACCGCGCTGCGTGAACAGGGCCGGATCTTCGGTGTCGACCTGACTGCCTTTTACGATGTATTGGCCGATATCGACCGCCGTATTGCCTCCCAAAGTGCCCGTATTACCCGCGAAGTCGGGGAGGAGCTGTTTCTTGAAGGCGTCTCTGAATCTGCGGTCAGGATCCGCTCGCGGATCAGTGAGCTGGAGTTCTGGCCTGAGCTGGAGCAGTTCGTTAAGGCGTTCCGCGCCTGGAAGGCCGAAGGCTTCACCGGCCTGCCGGATGAGCACTATACCAACAGCATGCGCCGGGCGCTGGATATCATAGGCCGCTCGGCCCTGACCGGCGGCATCGCCAAGCTGCTGGAGATTGAGCTGCGCCTCAAGGAAGGCAATTCGGATCTGGTGATCCGCACCGACCGTCAGCTCAACGAGTCATCCAGTCATGGTATGGCTTATCTGATCCTCTGTAAGTTCCTGCTGGCCTTTACCCGTTTGCTGCGGGGCAAGGCGGATGTCACTGTGCACTGGCCGATTGATGAGCTGGGCACCTTGCACCACGCTAACGTGAAGAAGATCTTCGATGCCTGTGAAAACAACAATATCAGCGTGTTGGGTGCTTTCCCCAACCCTGAGTCCGAGGTACTGAATTTGTTTGCCAATCGCTACATCATCAACAAGCAGACCAAGCGACTGCAGGTGGTTAAACCCAAGGTCGATCCCATAGCGCAAAAGCTCTCTGAGCGCTTGGCCAAGGAGGCGGTGTAATGAGCGAATTGCAAAGTACCATCGTCGGCTCAGGCGCCCTGATTGAACGTCTGCTCAAGGGTGAATTTATCTGCCGCACCACGGATGAGGAAGGTTGGCGTTCACTCAAGAGTCCGGCCACCCGTGACAGAGTCGAGGCCTATCTCAACCAAATCAACCGCACTGTGGCCCAGGCCGCCGAGGGCGAAGTCTTTTTCTGTGGTTATCTGCAGTTGGGGGAGGACGAGCGCAAAGTGATTTCGGCGCAGTTTCGCGATATCTGCCAGGCGTTGATCCCCATGGTGGAATGGCTGGTATTGGTGCAGGAAGCCAGCGGCCAGGACGCGCCCCTGACTGAAGGCGCGGCGGTGCGGCTTACCGAATTGCAGAGCCGCATTGAGGATACGCCGGCGTTTCGCGAGCAACTGGCCAAGCTGAGCCAGTATCGCTTGTTCGGCTCCAGCTCAAGCAGTGTCGATGGCCAGATTAAACTGGTTTTCAAGCGCTTGCAGGAGCTGGGTTATCTGGTGCGGCCGAATCCGGAAAAACAGATCTATATCGCCACCGGCAAGCTGGATTACCTCTACGAAGTGATCCGCTTTATCGATGAAACCGAGGGCCTCAGTCTGGAGGCTCAGGCTGAAACTGCCACCCAGAGGGATCTGATATGAGCAGCAACCTGCATCAGGCCGGGGTCAAGCTGCTGAGGCTGCTTGGGCGTAACGCCGAACTGGTGATGGACGCCTATCTCTCCGGTAGCTTGGACGAGACCCGGCAGGAACCCGCGCTGCTGAAGAAGCTTACCGACAACGGTATTCTTTGGCGTCCCGAGCCGGACGAACCGCTCAGATTGTCGCGTAATGTCAGGGCCCTGCTGGAAGAGGGCCTCAAGGATGAGCGTAACCGCCAGATCAACGCCAACGTCGGTTCGGCCCTGGCCACCATCAAGACCTTGGCCAATCACTACCGTGAGGCGCGCGCCAGTGTGGATTACAGCGCCGCCGAGGCCTATCTGGCGGACTTGACCGAACACGTATTCAGCTTCACCGAGAGCCTGCGTTACTCCATTCGTGTGCTCTGGGGCCGGATCAATAATGAGTTCGGTTATGTGGGTTCAATTAACGCCAAGATCCGTGAAAACGAGCTGGCCCAGAGCCAGGTATCGGAACTGCTTAACGGCCTGGAGCTGTTTGAGTTTACCGAGCTTGGCGAAATTGCCGGTGATATCCGTGAACTGCGCCGCCTGCTGGTGACCATGTTGCAGGAGACCCTCAGCGATTGCACCCAGGAGCTGAGCGTGGTGCAGGGGCGTCTGCTGGAATTGCTGGGACGCTTCAGGCAGATCCGCGGTCGTACCCGTTTGCTCAAAGGCTGGTTGCTGTATACAGATTTGCACCCCGACTATCAGGTAGCCGACCATGTGGCGCACAAGCAGGTGCCTGTGTTGTTCAATCATGCCGAGGCCTTGCTGGCACCGGCATCTGTGGATGTGAATAACAGCGGCCAGGAACTGCAACTGATGGAGATGGTGGCCCGTATCAAGGCTATCAGTCGTGACCATCTGCCCAAGAGGTTGCAGGAGCACGACGTGCCGGTTGCGGTTAATCCTCAGGAAGACTTTGATATGCCGGATAACCCGCTCAAAGAGGCGGTAGATGAGTACTTCTGCGCCGTCATTGACTCGGGCCGCAACACTTCGGCGCTGGAATATCTGCAGCAGCAACAGCTGTCCTGGGATCCGGAAAGCTGGCTCTATCAGGTGATAGGCGGCTTCGAGGGGCTCAGTGAAGAGCACAAGCGCTTCTTTGCCCTGGAGCCTTTGGGTGAACCCCATCCGCTTTATTCGGGTAACTTCATTATCCGCGACGTGGAAGTGGGGCTGAGATAAGCCCAGGTAAGAATGTGATCCGGCGCCGGTTTTCCGTCTGCAATACCGGCTTTACATTGGTAAACGTAAGGCGAGACAAGATGACCAATATGGTTGTTTTGTCTCGCAAACTTGTTAATTTTTCTTATTATTCCACCTTACTGATGACTCTGGCTACACTAACCCTGTGTCTGCGGCTTTGTTGCGGTGCCAGGGGCCGCCACTTATAATGCTTCTGCCCGCCAGCGGGCACCTCATTGACTCGTCTGTTAATCAAACGTAAGGAATCGAATAATGCAAAGACGCAATTTTTTAAAAACTGCGGCTATTTTGTCGACGGCCGGTATCATCAGCCCTGTGATGGCGGCCACATCGAAGACCAAGGCCGTCGAGCATTATTCCGCCGACGGCCGCAGACACTTCACCCTGACTCAAGATTACCAACTGATTGCACCCGAGGGCTCAGAGGGCGTGGTCAAGTTGTGGATCCCGCTGGTGGAAGACACCCAGTTTCAGCAAGTTCGTAAGCTGAATTTCAAAGGCAATTTCCAGGACGCTTACATCACTGCCGCTAACAGCTATGGCGCCAAGACACTATTTGCCACTTGGCCTGATGCCAAAGGCAAGATGGAACTGCAGTTGGTGATGGAGCTGGAAACCCTCGACTGGGAACCGCTGAAAAACGGTGAACTCGAACATTATCGCGCCCCCGAAACTATCCAGTACCCGGTGGATGTGGAACACTATCTGCTGCCCACCAAGCATATGCCCATTGATGGCATAGTGAAGCAGACTGCAGACAAGATTGTTGGCAAGGAAACCGATCCGCTGCAAAAGGCCCGTCTCATCTACAACTGGGTCAGCGCCAATATGTTCCGCGACAACGACGTTATCGGTTGCGGTACGGGTGATGTGGCCACTATTCTCGAGAGCGGCAAACTGGGGGGCAAGTGTACTGATATCAACTCGGTATTTGTGGCCTTGGCTCGTGCCGCCGGTATTCCGGCGCGGGAGATGTTCGGGATCCGGGTAGGACAGGCTATTAAGATGGGCAAATACTCCAAGAAAGCCTTCGGCAGCAGTGATGCCTATGGCCTGGCCAAGGTCAGTGGTGGTCAGCACTGCCGCGCCATGTTCTATCTGGCGGGTTACGGCTGGTTGCCGGCCGACCCTGCGGATGTGACCAAGATGCGTTTGACCGAGAACAAGCAACACCAGGATCCCGATGTGCAGGCGGTCAACGACTATCTGTTCGGTAACTGGGAGATGAACTGGGTTGGTTTCAACTTCGGTCGCGACTTCGATCTGGCGCCTATGGCCGAGCAGACGCCGCTGAACAACTTTGGCTACCCTTATGCCGAAGTGGATGGCGACCCTGTGAACTACTATGACCCTAAAGTTTTCGCCTATGATTTCCAGTCAACAGAACAGCTCTAAGGGGTTTTTGGCGACACTGGCAGCAGCCGTTGTTGCCGCCGTCGCCTCCAGCCTGTGCTGTATTGGGCCGCTGATCTATCTGGTTTTTGGGGTATCGGCAGCCTCGCTGTCGGGCATTGAACAGCTGGGCTGGCTGCAAATACCCATGCTGGCGTTGTCGACTCTGTTGATCCTGCTGGGCTTTTGGCGTTTGTATTTCTCCAAAAAGCCTCTGTGCACCGCGACCATGAGCCGCACCAGAATGTTGCTGCTCTATTGGCTGGCCGTGCCTGTGGTCTTGGCGTTTCAGCTTTACCCTTTTGTATTACCTTGGCTGTTAGAGGTGTTTGAATGAGAAGCTTGTTACTGGTTTTACTGCTGCTGTGTACGCCGTTTGCCTGGGCGGGCAATCAGGTGGTTACCCTGGATGTTAAAGGCATGACCTGCCCTTTGTGTGTCACGGTAATCAACAAGGCGCTGCGCAAGACAGAGGGCGTTATTAAGGCCAAGTCCTCGCTCAAGACCCAGCAGGCCAGAGTGATAGTGCCTGAAGGCTTTGATATGGATGCGCTGATAAAGGCGGTGGATGAAACCGGCTATAAGGGCAGTATCAATAAGATAGAGCCAGAGGCCTAAGCTCTAAGACCCGGTTCATTCAATAGGTTCAGCTTGCGCCAAAAGCAAAAGCTCTGTCCAATAAAGCGTGCTCTAAGCACGCTTTTTTGATGGGTTCAGGCCTTGAGCAATTCCCGGCACAGTTTGACGAAGTCAGAAGAGGTGACTATGCCCTGCACCTTGTTGTGCTCGTCCACTACAGGCAGACAGCCATGTTTGTTGGCAATAAAATAATCCACCACTTGAGTCAGCGGCGCATCGGCCATGAGTGGTTCAAAGTCGGTTTCAATCAGATCGGCTATCAGGGTGCCACGTTCCTTTCGTTCCAGTGCTCCCTGGCCATAACGAGTCAGTAGATTGACTACTGTGGCAATCATCTTTTTATGAGTGAGTATCCCTACCAGAGTGCCGCTGGTTTCTGATATCACCGGCAGATGGCGTACGCTGCGGGAATGCATCAGTTGGTGGGCGTCCTTGACGCTGGCGCCATCACTGATACACACCACTTGGGTACTCATGATGTCTTTGACTTTCATTGTTTTGTTCCTTCAGCAGGGCCCTGGCAGGGCTAATTATTTGTCCTGTAAGGCATTTTGCCCTCAGCCACTGTAGGCTGCAAGCGCCTTGGCCTAAAGCTGGCATTATTTTGTTTAACTGACTGAATTCATTTGAATATCAATACATGGTTACCTAATTGTCACAATTGTGTAATAGTTTAACTTCACAATCTGGACATCCGACCTCATACCAGCATGATGAAGCGTTTTTAAAGGAATAATAACAATGACCCGTAACTTCTCCCGTCGTGACTTTCTTGCCCTCTCTGCCAAAGGTGTTGGCGCCGCCGTACTTTCATATGGCCTGATGGGCTGCTCCAGTGACAATGATGACAATACTGTCGCCGCCGATTTTCTTCATGGTGTCGCCAGCGGTGATCCCACTCAGGATGCCGTGATTATCTGGACCCGGGTCACACCGCAAACGGCGGGGGATGTCAGAGTATCCTGGCAGGTGTCTCGTGATGGTGCCTTCAGCGACTTGGTGACCACAGGTGAAATGGTGACCAATGCCGAACGTGACTACACGGTTAAAGTCGATGCCATAGGGCTGGAGAGCGGCAGCCGCTACTTCTATCGTTTTATGACGGGTGATAAGACATCCACGGTCGGTATGACCAAGACCCTGCCCGAGGGCGCGGTCGATTCGGTTAAACTGGCGGTTATGTCCTGCGCCAATTTCCCGGCCGGTTACTTCAATGTCTATGAATTGGCGGCGCAGCGGGACGATCTCGACGCCATGCTGCACTTGGGCGACTATATCTATGAATATGGTCGTGGTGGTTATGCCAGTGAACATGCCGCCGAGCTGGGCCGTGAGGTACTACCCGCGGGAGAGTTGCTGTCCTTGAGCGATTACCGTACCCGCTATGGCCAGTATCGCGGCGATGCCAGTTTGCAGAAGCTGCACGCCAAGCTGCCGTTTATTACTGTCTGGGACGATCACGAAGTGGCCAACGACACCTGGAAGGATGGTGCCGAAAACCATAACCAAGGGGAAGGGGACTTCGACGCCCGTAAACAGGCGGCATTGCAGGCTTACTTCGAATGGCTGCCTATCCGCCCATGGCGCGAGGGCAATCATGAAGAGATCTACCGCAGTTTCAGCTTCGGCGATCTGCTGGATCTGCATATGCTGGATACCCGGGTGTTAGCCCGTGACAAACAGTTGGACTATGGCAACTATCTGGATTCGGCTACCGGCGCTTTCAACGATCAGCAGTTTCTCGCCGACGTGACCGACACTCAGCGTACGCTTCTGGGCCAGACCCAACTGCTGTGGTTGCAGGGAAAACTGTTGCAATCCAGCGCCAAGTGGCAGCTTTTGGGGCAGCAGATACTGATGGGGCGGATGATGTTGCCGGCGGCGATAGCCACGCAGCAGCTGCCTATTCCGCAGTTTGCCGAGTTGGCGGCATTGGCGCAGCTGGCGGCTCGTGCTCAGGCCGGCGATCCGACGCTGACCCAAGCGGAACTGACCTATCTGGCTGCCAACCAGGCCAAGCTGACGCCGGAAGTGCTGGCGCTGTTGCAACTGCCGTCGATCCCCTACAACCTGGATGCCTGGGATGGCTATGCCTATGAGCGTGAAGTCGTGCTGGCCACTGCCCGGGCTTCGGGTAAAAACCTGGTGGTGATTGCCGGTGATACCCACAATGCCTGGGCCAATGATCTCAAGGACAAAGATGGCAATATGGTTGGGGTTGAGTTTGCCACCAGTTCGGTTTCCTCCCCGGGGCTTGAGTACTACCTCAACCTGCCACCAGAGCAGATCCCGGCGACAGAGGCGGCTGTTGTAGGGCTGGTGGACGACCTTAAATACGCCAACCTGTTGAACCGGGGTTATATGACGCTGACTTTCAGCAGCGAAGAGGTGGTCAGCGAGTGGTTCTACGTGGATAGCATTCTGAGCAAAGATTTCACTGAAGCCGAGGAGCGGCGCGCCATTGCCCGCTCCTTGGATGGAAAGCCTGGGATCTTGCTTGGCTGATTATTGGCTTATATTGTTACCCGCCGAGTCTTGGTGAGTTTGAATGAAGTTGTTGAGCCATGACAAGGCGTTTTCCGGCATAACCTGGGTTTCCATAGGTTATGCCAAGGTTCATTAACCACTGACAGGCGGAAAATCCAAAATAGCGGTGGCGACATTGAAGTAGACGATGACACCTATGATATCGGCTATCGAAGTCACCAGCGGCGCGCTGGCCGACGCTGGATCCAGCTTGAACTTACTCAGCAAGAAGGGCAGGGACATGCCTATCAGGCTGCCGATAATCACCACAAGTTGCATAGTCAGGGCGACCACCAGGGCGATATCGCCGCCGCGCCAATAACCCAGGGTAAATACCGCAATGGCCATGGTGGCACCCAGCAAGCCGGCCACAAGCAGCTCTTTGGCCAGTAGCGACAGCCAATCTTTGAGGACGACCTCCCCGGTGGCCAGAGCCCTGACCATTAAGGTGGCAGACTGTGAACCGGCGTTGCCGCTGCTGCCGATGAGCAGTGGCAAGAAGAATACCAGAGCAACATAAGCTGTAATGGTATCTTCAAAGTAGGCGATCCCAGTGCCGGACAACACATTGCCGAACACCAGCAACACCAGCCAAAAGACTCGCTTACGATAGAGCATGCCAATACTGGCTTCCTTGAAAGAGCAGGCCAACTGCCCCACGGCGCCGTGTTTGTTGAATTCGGCATCGGCCTGGGCACTGGCCACATCCATGGCATCATCATAAGTGACTATGCCGACCAGTTGGTCTTTGCCGTTGACCACAGGCAGCGCCAGCAGATCATAGTGGGCTATCATCTGCGCCGCTTCTTCTTTGAAGGCTTCCGCTTCTATGGCTATGGTCTGCTCTTTCATAAAGTCTTTCACCAATGCCTTGGGGGGCGCGATGATGAGCTGACGCAGCGACACATTGCCTATCAGGCGTCCGCGCTCATCCACCACATAGGTCTGGTAGATGGTTTCCAGATCTGCGGCAACTTTCCTCAGGCTGTCTATAGCCTCTTCCGCGGTGTGATTGACCCGCAGCAGGGCATAGTCAGAGGTCATAATGGAGCCAACCTTGGAGTCATCATAGGCCGCCAGGGTACGCATATCCTCGCGCTCCGCCTTGGCCAGAGTGGGTAGCAGCAGCGCTTGCTGCTCAACATCCAACTCGTTATAGAGGTCGGCGCGCTCGTCTGCCGCCATCTCCATGATAATTTTCCCAAGGGTTTGATGATCCAGTGCTTCCGCCAGCAGCTTTTGCTGCTGATGGGGTAGATACCGCAGCAGCGCCGCCGCGGTTTTGGGCTGGCACAGGGTCAGTATTGAGGCCGTTTGCTGGCTGTCGAAGGTCGGCAGTACGGCGGCTATGTCCGCCGGATGCAGCTCGGATGCCAGCATCTGCATCGCCTTGGCGTCTTTGTTGGCCAGAATAAGGTGCAGGTTGAGTATGATGTTGTTGCTGTTCATAGGTCATTCTCCCAATGAGCTATCAAGAAAAGAAAAATTGTATGCCGGCGCCAAATTGGCGGGCGCCACCGCCATACTGATTGCCATAACCCAATTGCCACTGCCAATGGGCGTTGGGTTGGTTTTGCCAGAGTAGCTGGTAGCCATAGTCGCCTTGGCCCAGATACTGGTTTTCAAACAGCAGAGTTTGCTGCTGAACTTTGAAGCCGGCTCCCAGGCCAAAAATCATTGCCGGACCTTCCCCCGACTCCAGGCTCAGCCCTAAGTTGTTGCGCACAAAGAAGCCCTGGGTGGCAATCGGCAGATCGCTACTGACCAGGGCGTGACCCTGCCAGCCATCTCTGTGATGACGCCCCAGCTCCAGTGCCAGAGTCTGAGATAAGCCGTTTGTGGCCAGCGGTTGTTTGTAGCCGAGTTGCCAGCCGCGGCTCTCATGTCTGTCCCAGGGGGCATCCCGGTCGTCTGTTTGCAGTTCCAGCGCCAATTCGCCGCCAAAGACGGCTTGGTTGAGCCCCAGGGCAAAGCCGTTGTTGCCCGCTTGTCGTTGCCAGTCGACAGCGAGTTCTGTGGCAGCGGCAATATCGGGATCTTCCAGCAACTGAATGCCGGCATGCAGTTGTCCATGCCAGAGCAGGCCGCCCAGCAGCAGCGTATTGGTATATCTGAGTTTCATGCTTGTTCCTCCTGTGTGGGGGAACACTCAAGGTCGTAGATGGGGCAGCGGCAGCAAGGCTGTCCTAAGTAAAAAACCTTTATGGATGCATTAGTTTGCAGCCACAGGAGAACACTGCGGCATGCGTATGCATGTAAAGCTCAACAAGGTTTTTATGGGGAGTAACGGAAAAAGGGATTCTTTAATACGCTACTGCCAGTCCTGGCAGTAGTTTGCGAAGCTGCAGACTAGTGCCGGGCAAATAATCCTGTCTGACTGACAGGGCATCTACTGTCACCTATGTGTGTGTCCACAGTGGGTCTCCGTATGGTTAATTAAGCGGCGATTGTATGGTCGAAACCAAACAAGTCAAGCGGGAGATCGAAAAAGCCTGTCAAACAGGTTTTTTTAGCCACAAACAGCGGCTTTATGTTGCTTATTTGTTGGGCTATTGGGCGCTGTTGGGGGGTAATGGGTAGCCGGAAGGTTGTTTTTGGTGTGCTATTGGACAAATCTCAGCAGCGGCTTAATATCAACACTATTACTCAGCAGGGTTACCGGAGCCGCAGCGCTTTTCATGTCTTCCAATATCCGCATCGCGAGTCTGAATCTGTTCAATTTTGCCATGCCGCCGCTGGCGTTTCATGAGTTCAACAACATCTATACCCAAGGGCAGTGGCAACAAAAGTGCGACTGGACAGTCCGCTGGCTGCAGCAGGCGCAGCCAGATCTGGTGGGCTGGCAGGAGTTATTCAGCCCCGAGCCGCTACGCGAATTGTGTCAGGCTGCCGGTCTTGCCCACTTTGCGCTGGTAGATTCGCCGGTCATAGAAGGCTTTGTTGCCCGCAAGAGTGTGGTGGCACTGGCAAGCCGTTTTCCGATTGTTTCCTTGGCGGCGGTGGAGCTGGATAGCGAACTGGCATTTTCACTTGGACTCAAGGAAGAGTTTCAAAGTAGTCGCCAGATACTGCGAGCCACCTTGATGCTGCCGGGGATAGGCCACTGTGATACTTACGTGGTGCATTTCAAATCACCTCGCAACAAGTTGCCCAAGGGCGCGGTCGAGTTGCAAGGTGCCGCCGGGCTGCTGGCCGAGAGTGCGCTGGGCCGATGGTCAGCCACTTTGCAGCGTGGCAGTGAGGCCATGTTGTTGTATCAGGCGATACTCAAGCGGCGCCGGCAAAGCGGCAATGCTGTGGTGCTGATGGGGGATTTCAACGCCGGCATAGATTCCAGTGAACTCAAGGGCCTGTTGGTGGGTGCCGGGCAGCTCTATAACGGGGATATTCGCGCTGCGGGCCTTCACGGCCTGCCAGATGAAAGGCTGAAACTGCAGCTGGCGCATTTTCAACTGTTTGACGCCTGGCAGCTCTGGCGAGAAGCCTCTGAGCAAAGTGGCGAGCAAGTGACAGTGACTCGCCCCGTGACCCATTTTCATGGTTCTCAAGGCAGTGTGGTCGACTATCTGTTGTTGAGTCAGGAGTTTGATGCCCGCAGTCAGCATAGTTTGGCAGAAGTGGCAGATTACCGGGTTTATGACAGGCATCTGCTGCGGCCGCAGTTTGAACTGGATGCCCAGGCGAGCGACCATACACCGATTTTGGCAGAAGTCCGTTTACGCCATCCCTGATTAGGAGGATGATTTTGCCGGCCTCTGGTTTTTAACTGGCTCAGAATGAGTTTTGTTGCTGCCTGCTTGTTGGGTTTGGGAGTTTACAGCCAATGCGTTCGCCCTTTACTCGCCGAAGAAAAGGGGCTTAAATGCGGCAAGGCCTTTTAAGTAAACAGGAACAGAGGATGTTTAAGAAATTGCTTGCTGCAGTTGGCGTTGGCGGCGCCAGTGTCGATACTCGTTTGCTCAATGCCAGCCTGCAACCTGGGCAAACCTTCGAAGCCCGAATCGTGCTCAAGGGCGGCGAGGTAAGCCAGAGTATTGCCGGCCTGGAGCTGGCCCTTATGACTCGGGTTAAGGTCAGTGATGGCGACAGCAGTCATTTTATCAATCATTGTCTGGCCAGCTGGCGTATCAGCGAAGGCTTTGAACTTCAGGCCGGAGAGGTGAGAGAGTTGCCTTTTATCGGTCAGTTGCATCCTGAGACCCCATTTACCGAGTTGCCGGTGCGTAACAATCAATGCCGGGTCTGGCTGCAAACCGGGCTGGCGATAGATTACGCCATAGATCCAGGCGATCAGGATCTGCTGCAGATCCAGCCTACCCAGCTGTTGCTGCACCTGCTGCAGGCCATGGAGGAGTTGGGCTTTGTCCTTAAAAAAGCCGATGTCGAGCAAGGCTATATCAACACCTCTGATTTTCGCAGTGGTTCAGGCTGCTATCAGGAGTTGGAGTTTGTACCCACAGGGCGTGGGATCCGCCTTTTGCGTGAAGTGGAACTTACCCTGGTTCCCGATGGCGAGCAAACCCATCTGCTATTGGAGCTGGACCGGGCCTTTCGCGGTGATGGCTATCTGAGTCTGACCTTGGATAACCAGGCCGATTATCCCCAGGTGCTGGCCCTGTTGCGACCTCATCTGGCTTGAGTCGGTTTAACGCCGTCCCCTATTTCACAGTGTGCGGCGATAATGCCGCTTGAGAGGAGAGTCCTATGTTGATTGCGTGTCCCCAATGCGCTGGAATGAACCGGGTGCCGGAAGAACGGCTGTCTCAAGGCCCTAAGTGCGGCCACTGCAAGCAGCCTTTGTTTCTAGGCCTTCCAGTAGAACTGACTGATGCCAACTTTGCCAACCATGCCCATAAGTCAGAGCTGCCGTTGGTGGTGGATTTCTGGGCCGGCTGGTGCGGCCCTTGCAAACAGTTTGCTCCTATATTCGAGCAGAGCGCTGCCGAACTGGAGCCGGAGTTTCGTTTCGGCAAGCTGGATACCGAAGCTCAGCAAGCGCTGGCGGCCCAGTATGGGATCCGCTCCATTCCGACCATAATGCTGTTCAAAAATGGCCGAGTGATAGCCCAGCAGGCCGGTGCCATGCCCAAACAGGCATTCCAGCAATGGCTCAAGAGTCAGCTAATTTGAGGCTGGATAACAGCAAAGCCCTGGTGGTGCTGGTGCATGGCTTCAATAAAGATGAGCGTGACATGGGCTTTCTGGCCCAAGGCTTGGCTCGGCAATACAGTATCCTGTGCCCCAGATTGCCCACCCGTTTCGGCTCACTGCAACAAGCGGTAGTGACCTTACGCCAGGCGCTGGATGAGCAGAAATGGCAGCAGTATCCCAGGGTGCACTTTGTGGCGCACAGTATGGGAGGCTTAATTGTTCGGCAACTGCTGGCAGAGCAGCCGCCCGACAATTTGGGCCACAGTGTGTTTATTGCCACGCCCCATGATGGTTCACCGCTGGCGAGCCTGGCCGATAAGCTTCCGGGATATTCCCGGCTATTTCAGCCGCTGCAATCTCTGCTGCCGGGGCAGCGCTGGGCAAGTTGGCGCGAGGATAGTCAGGCTCATCTTGGGATCATCGCCGGCAGTGGGACTCAAGATCCCTTGGGCGCCTTGATTGACGGCGAGTCCGATGGCCGGGTACCCCTGGCGTCCACCCGTTGTGATGATGCCAGTGATTGGATGGTGTTGCCCCTGTGCCATAAGGCCATACATTGGCATCAGGATACGCTGGCGGCAGTACAGGGCTTTCTTGAGCGCGGCCGCTTTGGCCCTGACCAATGAGCGCTGACTAACGGGCTAAGAAAAGTGCCGCTGAGTCTCCCGGGTGCTCCGGATAAGCTTACAGATTGTCATTCCGGGCCGGGTTCGCACCTGGCAAAATACTCAATTATTATTCACAGAGGGTTTCCTGGCTCACTCAGTTTCAGGTGCACTCAAGTTCAGGTGGGCTTATTTATCAGGAGCGAATTTGGCCGCGAAAAAGGGATGGTTTAGGCGACTGACAGGCTGGCTGATAAAACTGTTGTTGGGGCTGATGGTACTGTCTCTGCTGATGGTGATAGCGCTTAAGTTTGTTAACCCACCGCTGTGGAGCTGGCGTATTGAACGCTATTGGTTTCCACCGGCGCCGGTAACACAGGTACAGCGCCAGGTGCAGCATCAGTGGCAGCCGCTGACTCAGATATCTGCCAATATGCAACTGGCGGTGATCGCCAGTGAAGATCAGCGTTTTGCCCTTCATTCCGGTTTTGATCTCAAGGCGATTCAGAATGCCATAGAGGAAAAACTTCAGGGGGAGCGTCTCAGGGGCGCCAGCACCTTGAGCCAGCAAACCGCCAAGAACCTGTTTATGTGGTCTTCGCGCAGCTTTATTCGCAAGGGAGCTGAAGCCTGGTTCACTCTGCTTCTGGAGCTGGTGTTGGATAAGCCCAGGATCCTTGAGTTGTACCTGAATATTGTCGAATTCGGCCCGGGGATCTACGGCGTCGAAGCGGCGGCGCAGCACTACTTTCATAAGAGCGCCGCTCAGTTGTCGTCCCGCGAGGCCGCCTTGCTCGCCGCCTTGTTGCCTAATCCCTGGCAATATCAAATCGATCCACCGAGTGCTTACATGAACCGCCGCGCCGACTGGATCCAGCAGCAGATGCGGCAATTGGGGCGGCAAACACTTAAAGACCTGGATTGATTTCAATGTCGGTATTTACCCCTTGGTCGCCAGCGCTTGAATTGGCGACGACCCGATTGCGGCCACTGTTTTTGGCTTGATAAAGTGCGTGGTCGGCTCGTTTTACGGCCGCTTCTATCGATTCTGTTGCAATTTCAACCTCGGCGATGCCCAAGCTTATGGTGCAACTTATCTTGTCTCCCGTGTCGGCGGTTAGCTGCATCGCTTCGACATTGAGGCGCAGCTGCTCGGCTCGCTGCAAGGCTTGGTTTAGTGGGGCTCCCGGCAGCAAGATCACGAACTCTTCACCGCCGAAGCGGGCCGCCATCTCGGCTCCTTGGCAGTGTTGCTTCAATAATTTGGCCAGGGCGACTATCACCCTGTCGCCCAAGTGGTGACCAAAGTTATCGTTGATCTGCTTGAAACTGTCTATATCCAGAATAAGCACAGAGATAGCCTCGCCATTGCGGCCGGCCAGCTTAAGTTGATAGTCGGCCTCAGAATAGAAATAGCGCCGGTTATAGAGTTTGGTCAGAGGGTCTGTGGCCGCCTGGCGCTTGAGCTCTTCCTGCGAGGCGCGGATATCCTCAAGGATTTTGATCCTGTAGGAGATGATAAACGCCAGGGTCAGGGCTTCCAGCATAATGCCTATGCCGACTCCGTGGCTGCTGAGATAGCTCGGAGAGATCAATCCCTTGTAGAAGAGCACGGCTATGCCATTAAAGATAACAAAAAAACTGTGGCCTACCAGAAAGTACTTCACCAGTGGATTGCCCTTGCGATATAGGGAGATACTCACAGAGAAGGTCACCAACATCATGAGTGCTGCCAGGCTACTGGCGGGTTTGAGTGCTGCTGAGATATCAAATAAGCCCCAGAACAAGGTCGCTAGCAGCAGTAACAGCATCAGCTGTAGCGCCTTGTGCTCTGTGGGGTAGAACTTTCTGGTCTCGAAAATAGCCGTCATAAACAGCAGCAGGAAAATCGGCATGGTGAGCAGCGACAGATTGAGCATGAAGACGCTCGAGCCGTAGGCGTTGAACACGCTGGCAACTAGACCATAGGACAGGGCTATCCACACCAGACCCGAGATCAGATACAGCGAATAGTAGATGTTCTCTTTCTTACTGGTGGCGAAATACAGCAGGCAGTTGTAGAACACTAGTGCCAGCAACATGCCCACCATAAGTGCAATATCATAGTGAGTGCTCACCAGGGCCCGCCGCGAATTTTCTCCATCCATCAGTGTCATGGCAAACCATTGATGGGAGTAGGCGTGGCTACGAATATACAGGGTTGTTATCTGATCTGGCGCCAGCTTCAATGGGTAGACGACTGTACCCCGATACATGAGCGGGTTGTTGGCGGCCTGTTCGAGGTCCAACTGCTCGTGTCGCTGCAGTTGTTGGCCGCTTTCCTCATAGATGTCGATTTGCTGCACATGGTAAGCATGGGGCAGGTGTAAAAACAGTGGCTTTGCCTGTGAGAGCCTATTGTGCAGTATCAGCTTGAACCAGGTGACCCTGGCATTGGTACCCAAGGTGGTGACATTATCGGTTACGCCGAAAGGCTTCTGGCGTGCCTGCTCAAAGCCAAGGTTTTGGCTGTCATCAATGAAATAGCCGATTTTGAATTCATCAAGCGCGACGCTGCTTTGTTCTATATTAATAACGGGAAGTTTAACCTGCTCTAATGCAAATGGTTTTAGGCTGGTTAGCAGCAAAAACAGGCACAGCAACGCGTATCTCAATTCCATTCAAGTATCCATTTTCCCTGGCGCCGGCATGTCCAGGCGCTTCTTTATTGTTCAATGGTACCCAAGGATAAAAAGTGTCGCCAGCAATACCGCTTGTTATGCGGTTTATCGCAGATAATTATTGACGTTGATCTTTCGGTGAATCCATTACCACCATGGTGGTAATGGATTTGACTTGAGGATATTCCCCGAGGACTTCGGCATGAAAACGTTTATAGCTGCTGAGATCTTTGGTCTCGACCCGCAACAAGTATTCGTTGGCGCCTGTGATATTGTGGCACTCTACTACTTCCCTGGCGTAGCGGATATGCTCTTCAAAGCCTAACTGGGATTGTTTACTGTGACTGTTGAGGCCTATGGCGACGTAAGCAATAAAACCTATGTTCAGCTGGCTCTTGTCCAATACGGCCCGGTAGCCCGTGATCAGCTTTTTTCGCTCCAGTTCCTGTACCCGTCTCAGGGTGGCAGAGGGAGATAATCCCACCCGCTCGGCCAGCTCGACATTGGAGATCCGGCCATCACTCTGTAGCTCTTGCAATATTCTTTCGTCAAATCTATCCATGGTGATGTTTTATTGCTTACTTTCCGCTTTAAGAGCAAATATAAGCACAAAATTGCGTACCAATCCATCTAGTATTTGCTGACTGCTTATTTCAGGAGTAAAGCAAGAATGGAGCCTAATCTGCTATGGCCTTTGGTGATGTTTGCCTTTGTTTCAACCGTGACCCCAGGGCCCAACAACATCATGTTGATGACTTCAGGTGCCAATGTGGGGTTTGTTCGCACCTTACCGCATATGCTGGGGATAGTACTGGGGTTCAGCCTGATGCTGTTGTTGGTGGGTATCGGCGTGACCGGCTTGTTTCAGGCCTATCCTTGGTTGCACCAGTTACTGAGTTTGCTATGTATTGCCTACATGGTGTATCTGGCGCTGAAAATCGCCTTGAGTCGTCCGGGAAATACCAATGAAGGTTATCGCAGCATGACCTTCATTCAAGCGGCATTGTTTCAGTGGTTCAATCCCAAGGGATGGTCCATGGCGCTGGCGGCGGTGAGTCTTTACAACCCGAGTGCCAGTTGGCAGCAGTTGTTGCTGATCTCTGTAATATTTGCCTTGGTCAATGTCCCGTCTGTCAGTATCTGGACCCTTATCGGCAAACAGTTGAGTCGCTGGCTGACGGCGCCCAACTACGCCCGTGGTTTTAACTTGTTGATGGGCGGTCTCTTGCTGGCATCCATAGTACCCATGCTCTGATGTTCGCTTTTCGTGGCATTAATATGAAAGAAGGCGACCCTGAGTCGCCTTCTTGCTTGGATGCCGATTATCGGCGCTTAACGTGGGCCCGGCTCGGCATAATGGGTCATCCAGTCTTTGACCTGGTTATACCAATAGATGGAGTTGTTGGGCTTCATGATCCAGTGGTTCTCATCGGGGAAATAGATCATCCGCGATTCCACTCCACGGCTTTGCAGGGTGCGGAACAGCTCAAAACCTTGTCCCACGGGCACCCGGTAGTCCAGCTGACCGTGGCTCACCAGCGTCGGGGTATTGAAACCTGCGGCAAAGTAATGGGGCGAAATCGACTGGTAGATTTCCGGGTTTTCCCAGTAATGGCCGAAGCGGGTGCTGTGCACGGCGAAGTCGGAAGCCATCTGGGAGTACATGTCGTACACGGCGGCATGGATCAGCAGCGCCTTGAACGGATGTTTCTGCCCGAGGATGATGGAGGTCAGATAGCCGCCGTAGCTGGCACCACCGGCCACCATGCGATCGCTGTCGATCCAGCTCTTTTGTTCAAACCAGTCGGCTGCCTTGAGGACATCATCCAGAGACTTGTTTTTCCAGTCCGGGTTGATGGCATCGGCAAAGTCCTGGCCGAAGCCGCTGGAACCGTGGAAATTGGGCCAGGCGGTGACATAACCCCAGGAGGCAAAGGTCTGGGCGTTCCAGCGATAGTGGAAACCATCGCTGATGGCGTTGTGTGGACCGCCGTGTACCAGCATAAACAGCGGGTACTTCTTGCTGCGATCGAAACCCGGTGGGTAGTGCACCCACATCTGGATATCCTGGTTGTTGTAACCCTTGTAGGTCACAGATTCATAGCTGCCCAGATCCACATTCTTGAGCAGTTCGTCATTGAACTGCTCCAGCCTTTGGCCCTTGCCGTTCTTGGGATTGATCGCCAGCAGTCGCGCCGGATAAAGGAAGCTGTCGTTGAGGGCAATCAGGGTGCCTTTCTTGCCTATCTGCGGCTGACCATAGTTGGTGTCCTTGGTGATCGCCTTCACTTTGCCGCTCTTGGCATCGATATGATAGATACGGCTGGTGGCGGCATCATCAATGGCGGCGTAGAAGCCTTTGCCATCCGGCGTCCAACTGAACTGAGACACAGATCTGTCCCAATTGGCGGTCAGGGTCTTGAGCTTACGGCTGTGGATATCCAGCAGCATCAGCCTGGAGGTGTCGGCATAGAAACCCGGTATCTTCTGGCGAGTGAAGGCCAGCGTCTTGCCGTCGGGGCTGAAGCTTGGGCGGCTATCGGGCGCTTCGTTGTCCGGTGTCAGGTTTTCTGCCTTGTCTGCGCCTATCTTGCCGAGGAAGATGTCCAGCTTGGGATCGACCTGGTTGTCGGAGCCGTAGGCGTTGAAGGCGATCAGTTTCTCATCGGCAGACACATCATAGCTGCCGGCGCTTTGACTCGAACGAGGCAGCTCATGGCCCAGTGTTTGAGTAATGGCTTCTATCTCGCCGCCCTTGGCGGGAATTCGGAACACATGCGCCTGACGACGTTCATCCAGCCAGTGATCGAACTGGGCATAGGGCAGGGCATTCCACTGCTTGGCCGAGGTCTTGTTGTCCTTGTCGGCTTTCAGCTGCTCTTGCATCTGCTTCCAGTCCTGCCCGGGGAAGATGTTGCTGATGAAATAGAGATGTTTACCTACCCATTTGATGCCGTACACGCCGGTAGGCACTTCGGTCAGCCGCTGCGCTTCACCCGGGCCATTCATCGGCAGCAGATAGATCTGCCCGGCATCGTCTTCATTACGCTGGCTGACAAAGGCCAGAGTGTTGCCATCGGGAGAAAATACCGGGTTGCTCACCTTGAGTCCGGCGGCAGTTAGTGGGCGTTGATGTTTGCCATCGGTATCAAAGTACCAAAGTTGGGTCGACCCTTTGTCGGCCTTGACATCATACTCGGTCACGGGGGCGATGATATGCTCGCCGCCCGGCGATACTACCGGGCTGCCGATACGCTTGAGTTGCCACAATAGCTCAACCGACAAGGGCTTGCCCGGCTCTGCCCACGCCGATGCCAGTGGCATCAAGAGGCAGAGCAACAGAATTCCAACCTTCTTCACGGAAAGTCTCCTTTAGATACAGATAGTTATTATATTTAACAGCAGAGGCTGCCTCGGGAGTATATCCCCGGATGATGAAAACAAGCTTATCCGGGAACGGTTTGATGGGATTATTTTGTGTAACTTTCTGTTAGCGCTCGTACGGTATCGTGCGAAATTTGGCCGTTTTTTATGGGGTTAAGCCAGGCCATTTATAATTAGAGGCTATAAAGAATAATAACTTAATATTTTGTCGTGCTTAAACAAGCGCCTATTATGCGGTAGATTCTCTCTTCATATACCGTTTCCCGTATAAGGTTCCATATGTCTATTGCAGTTATCGCAGCCATTGCGGTATTTCTCGGCGTTCTGTTTATTCTGTTTCACCAACAGCAAAAAGAGCACAAATTATCCCGTCTGGTGCTGATCGGTTTAATCCTCGGCAGTGCCTATGGCT
The DNA here is from genome assembly GCF_047314525.1 of Shewanella sp. BJSY2023SW007. Lineage (NCBI taxonomy): Bacteria > Pseudomonadati > Pseudomonadota > Gammaproteobacteria > Alteromonadales > Shewanellaceae > Shewanella > Shewanella sp. BJSY2023SW007. Next base: position 70,307 of record NZ_JBKORL010000105.1, read on the forward strand.
TCCTGATGCAGTCTTACTTTGGCGTGGACAGCCAGGTCACAGCAGAGGCGCTCAGTTGGATAGCCATAGTCGGTGGTGGCTATGTGGCCTTGCTGAAGATGGTGATCATGCCCTTGGTGTTGGTGTCCATGGTCGCGGCAGTGGTCAAGTTGGATAAGGGCGGCTCGCTCGGCAAGATCTCCTCCCTGACCATATTTATTTTGATGGCGACCACAGCCGTGGCGGCTTTGATAGGTATTCTGGTCACGTCCATCTCAGGGATTTCTGCCGAGGGGCTGATAGCCGGTAGCCGGGAAACGGCGCAAATGGCGGTATTGGATACCAAGGCGGCTTCGATTGCTGATCTGACTGTACCGCAAATGCTGCTGAGCTTTATTCCGGTAAATCCTTTTGCCGATCTGGCCGGTGCCCGTTCCACTTCCATCATTGCCGTGGTGATTTTCGGTATCCTCCTCGGGATAGCAGCCCGCAAGGTGATGCATGAGAAAGAGCAACTGGAATCCCCCATACGGACCTTTGTTGAAGGTGCGCAGGCGATTGTTATGCGCCTGGTGAAGATGATTATGGCGCTGACTCCTTATGGTATTGCCGCGCTGATGGCCAAGGTGGTCGCCTCTTCCAGCGGCGCCGATATGCTCAACCTGTTGGGTTTTATTCTGGCCTCTTACGTCGCCATCCTGCTGATGTTTGTTGTTCACGGCATGCTTGTAGCCATGGTGGGCGTCAGCCCACTGGACTACTTCCGTAAAATTTGGCCCGTGCTGACCTTTGCCTTCTCGTCGCGCAGTTCGGCGGCGACTATTCCATTGAATGTCGAGGCTCAGGTGACTCAGCTGAATGTGCCGCCTGCCATTGCCAACCTGGCGGCCTCTTTCGGTGCCACTATCGGCCAGAACGGTTGCGCCGGTATCTATCCGGCCATGTTGGCTGTAATGGTGGCGCCCAGCATGGGCATAGATCCACTGGACTTGCATTTCATGCTGTCCTTGATTGCCATAGTGACCATCAGCTCCTTCGGGATAGCCGGTGTCGGTGGCGGTGCAACATTTGCGGCGCTGATCGTCCTGCCTGCCATGGGGTTGCCGGTGGCCATTGTGGCGCTGCTGATCTCCATCGAGCCGCTGATTGATATGGCTCGTACCGCCTTGAACGTATCCGGCTCCATGACCGCCGGTACCATGACCAGTCGGCTATTGAAGCAAACCACGGAAAACCAGACGGCCGAGCAGCAATAAGTTAGCCCCGGCTAACGGCTTGAGAAAAAGGATGCTGCGGCATCCTTTTTTGACTCGTGCTCTCAACCCCCAAAGGGGACAAGCTGGATTTTTGTTGTCTCAGGCGGTTATAATTCCGCCATCCTCGCCTATTGGAGCTCACGCCAAAATGAACAACTGACACCTGATCACCAATCTTTTTTACTTTTCCATTATTAGATTGGCAGGGTCGGTCGGCGTGTTCGCTCAAGTCTTTATTGTTGCAGTCAGTTGGTACTCATTCGCCATATCATGACTGCTTAAACCCGGATCGGATCTCGCCGTGCCTCCCTGTCTAGAACAAAGACAGGACAGCCATATCTTTTTGATGTTTCGCCCAGCCTTGACTAGGCTTTGAAATACCCATCAAAGCTCAGTCGAGGTTGGTTATGACCAGTGCCCGTCGCCAGTTGATAGATGTTGAAAGTACGCCCTTTTACCACGTGATTAACCGTTGCGTTAGAAGGGCATTTTTGTGTGGTGAAGATGCACTGTCGGGGCGCAGTTACGAGCATA
>NZ_JBKORL010000106.1:0-28551 GCF_047314525.1 Shewanella sp. BJSY2023SW007
GCGGAGGAGCAGGGATTTGAACCCTGGATGGGCTATAAACCCATGCCGGTTTTCAAGACCGGTGCATTCAACCACTCTGCCACCCCTCCGGAACGGCGCAAATATTATAAGCTCACTAAGCCGTTGTAAACCCTTATTTCTAAAAATATGTTCATATGTCTAAATCTCAGCCATCCTAAGGATTCAAACAACGCTCAGAGCGAACAATAAAAGCTGCTGCAGAATGGAGATTTACCATGCCGCTCCGCCGCCCCTGTGGTAAAATCAGCTTATCTTTAAATGACTTTGAGCCACAATGAAGCCTAGCTTGATCCCGGCCGGGGCCCTTACCCCTCAATACTCCAATCTGCAGCTTCCCACATCGAGCCAACTGACAGATCTATTACTTGGACAGGAAAGAGTCATAGAGGCCTTTGGTCTGCTGCAAGCCTTATCAGGTCAACAGCTCTTCCTGGCAGATTTCCAGGGTATCCACCGCACTTGGCTATTTAAAGCCCTGAGCGCCCAGAGCAAGATGCCGATGCAATACTTGAGCGGTCGCATTACCCGGGCACAGCTACTCGGCCATCAGGATAGTCAGCAACAAAGGCAACCGGGTGCCCTCACAACGCCAGGCTTACTCTTTATCTGCGCCGAATCCCTGTGGAAACGTGAGCCTTTATGGGAGCTATTATTGGATGCCATTGAAAAAGGTGGTTTCGAGCTTCAAGGGCAATGGCAGCCACTGCAAGCCAAAGTCGTATTAGTGGGCTCGAGTCTGCTCTACAGCGAACTCAGGTACCACGAACGCAGATTCAGCGAGTTATTTGCCCTGCTTGGCGAACTGGTATTTGAAGTAGACCTGCAAAAAGTTGCTATCAATGACTACGTTGCTTGGTTGGCAGAGCTGGCAAAACTCAGCCATTGTCAGTTGACGGAGTCGGCCTTACTGCCGCTGCTCAGATACAGTAGTCGCCTGACAGAGCATCAACATCGCTTGAGCCTCGCCAGCGCAGATTTGGCACAAGTGTTCGCTGAAGCTACTTTTTACAGCAAAGGACAAGCGCTGGATGCCAACGCCATTGAACATGCCTTGGCACAACGCCAACAACGACACAACGCCCAAGAGCAGCAGTCGGCACAAAATCTTGATGACGCCTTCATCTATTTGCCAACTGAAGGCGCTATGGTGGGGCAAATTAACGGCCTGACTGTAATAGAGACCTTGGATTATTGCTATGGCGAACCGGCCAGGATCACGGCGTCAGTGCACTATGGCGATGGTGAAGTCGCCGATATTGAACGGAAATCAGAGTTGGCGGGTAATATCCACGCCAAGGGAATGATGATCCTGTCCGCCTGTCTCTATCGGGTATTTGGCCGCGATGCACCCTTGCACCTCAATGCCAATATCGTATTTGAGCAATCCTATCAGGAAATTGATGGTGACAGCGCCTCTCTCGCCGAATACTGCAGCCTGATCTCGGCAATAACCGAACAGCCGATAGATCAAGGGCTGGCGGTGACCGGCGCACTGGATCAGTTTGGCAATGTACAGGCGATTGGTGGCGTCAATGAGAAGATTGAGGGCTTCTTCAAACTCTGCGCCAGGCGCGGCCTGACCGGCAGCCAGGGAGTGATTATGCCCAAGTCCAATGTGCAGCAACTCAACCTGGCACCCGATGTTATAGCAGCAGTAGAACAAGGATTATTCCAGCTCTATGAAATCACTCATGTAGACCAAGCCGTCACTCTGCTGATGGGGATAAAAGCCGGGGAAGCCGACGAGGATAACAACTTCCCAGAGGACACTCTCTACGGCATGGTACAACAACGACTGGACAGATTGGCAGGAAATCTTGATGAAGAACCAGGCTATTTTGCGAGGTTACTGGCAAGATTGCCATTTTTTAATCAATAACTAGCTGATCGGAGTTGTTTAGCTTACACCTGTTCGCTAATCTTGGCGGCACTTGAAGAAGGATGTGGTAACAACAATGACTAAAGCAAACAGTTTCAACAAAGAAGAACTTATCGCCTGTGGCCATGGTGAGATATTTGGCAAGAATTCCCCTCGCCTCCCCGTGGATAATATGTTGATGATTGACCGAGTTGTCACCATCAACGATAACGGCGGCACCTTCGGTAAAGGTGAAATTGTTGCAGAGCTGGATATCAACCCGGATCTCTGGTTCTTTGGCTGTCACTTTGTTGATGATCCTGTTATGCCTGGTTGCCTGGGACTGGATGCTATGTGGCAACTGGTTGGCTTTTTCCTGGCCTGGGAAGGTGCTGTCGGTAAAGGCCGCGCGCTGGGGGTTGGTGAGGTTAAATTTACCGGTCAGGTGCTGCCCGGCGCCAAGAAGGTAACCTATAGACTGAATATCAAGCGCACCATACACCGTAAGCTGGTGATGGGCATTGCCGATGCAACTTTGGAAGTAGATGGCCGCGAGATCTACTCGGCCACGGATCTGAAAGTAGGTGTGTTCAGCGATACTTCCACCTTCTAAAGCAAAGAATTCAAACAACAAGGTCGGCAATTGCCGACCTTGTTGTTTCAGAGAAGCATAAAAAATGCCCTCTTCGGGGAGGGCAATCTTGCTGAATTACTTATTGAACAGGCCGCTTATCCGGCCTTCTACCCCTTCGCGCCAACCTCCTAGCCACTGGGAGCGAGAATCAAGATTCGAATAAGGACAAAGCTCCTTGGAGCGGCCGCCGACACCGGCTTGGAATCCCTTCGAAAAGGCTCGGTCTAAACGATCTCGTTTTTGTCTCTTCATGCAAGCGTCCTCTGTACTATTTTACATAGAAGCATCAGCTTCACTTGCTATGAATAGAACTTTTCAACGCCGAGATCAATCAAAAAATCGTCAATTATAACGAAGAAATTTTAAACTATTGAGATCCTGATTAAAAAAAATCACCGCCCTTTCAGTGCCGATCTCAAAGACTTAAACCAAGCTTAAATTTTGTTCATCACAGATTAGTGTGGACTGGAAATGAAGACGGTTGGAGAGTGATTGTTTAGTCACCAAACAAAAACCTAATGACGCTTTACCTGCTCAGGGAGCAACTCAAGGAAATGTGGTACTGCACAGATAAAGCTGAAGCCATAGCTCAATGGCCCTTCAGCTGGCAATAAGTCAAAAAGAGCAGTATCAGGCCTTTGCTCTAATTTAACCAGCGTATTAAAAACTATCTGCATAACACAGTTGCTTCAGCGGTTCATCCGTTGCTTACCTGCCGACTGGAAGAGATAAACAACAAAATCAAACTGCTGAAGCAATGAGCTTATGACAACCGGGATACCGAATACTTCTTACTGAAAGTCAGAGCGGCGTTCCCGGATATCCGCGATGAACCTAACTGCCGCTTATCACACCAGGCAAGTGACATAGCAAGTGTTTACAGGCACCAAACTTAGGGTAAAGGGCTCGACCATTTACAGCGAACCACACCTTGCATCCAACCCTGTAAGCAGTGCGCACATGGGACTTATTCGCACTTTCCTTAAATATTTATTGGTTATCCTGAGCCATTTCCAACGGCATAGCATCACGTAATTTTTGCCACATGATGCCACTGTCAATACCATAAGATCGCATCAAGGCCGGCACTTGGGCATAATTTTTGTCCTTGGCCAGGATTTCAAGTTTTTGATAGAAAGCCAATGCCAAGGCCCGAGCCTCTGAGCTGCTGAAATAGTAGCGTCCGACTCTAGCATATAACCCTTTGAATCCGTTTAGGATAAGCACATACAGAGGGTTCCCAGATGAAAACGCCAGGGTGTGATGCAACTGGTAGTCAAACTCGGCATAAGCCTCTGCTTCATCTTCCAGATCATGGATTTTAGACAGTGCCTCGACCGCAGTATCCGGGTTATGTCGCAGCGCTCCACGAAAATAGATGGCACTGACATTGGTTCTGGCGGACAAGAGCTGATCAACCAGTACAGGAAAACCTTCCGGGTTGAGGTCAGCAATAGTCTCCAAGATGTTAAGTCCTGAGGTTTCCCAGAAATTATTCACTCGAGTCGGTTTGCCATGCTGAATAGTCAACCAACCATCGCGGGCCAAACGCTGTAACACTTCTCTTAAAGTAGTGCGGGTAACGCCAATAAGCTCTGATAATTCCCGCTCCGCAGGAAGTATGGAGCCGGGGGGAAACTTATTTTCCCAAATTGAACGCACTATATATTTCTCTGCAAAACTTGCAGGTCCTTTGGCATTGATTATCATCAGCCCGGTTTTCCGATTGTTAGCATTATTCTGGCCACAGATCATACCAGAGCGACGAAAAATGAAAACCATCAGATCACAGATGGGAAATCCAGCCCTGTAGAGTTCTCAATAATTGCTATAAAAGTGACCAAGTTCAAATCAGCAGTCACTGAATTTTGCGCTCGAGATCCGCTTTTTGAAATCCCTGTATACCCTAATCATTACATTGAGTTTATCTTTAGGCTAGACTGAACTACGCAAATTTTACCGTTCGTCAAACAATGACGTTACAACCACTTATAACAGATTAGAGAGGAAGACATGCCTGCTACACCGATTCAGGCTTTTATGAGTAACTTCTTGGGTAACTCACCCAAGTGGTACAAGCTTGCGATACTGATTTTTCTTATCATCAACCCGATACTCTTCAGTATCAATCCCTTTGTTGCAGGCTGGTTTTTGGTCGTGCAGTTTATCTTCACTCTGGCCATGGCACTCAAGTGCTATCCTCTGCAACCAGGCGGTTTATTGGCGATTGAGGCCGTGTTTATCGGCATGACAAGCCCCAGCCAAGTGTTGCACGAGATTGAGGCCAACCTCGAAGTATTATTATTGTTGGTATTTATGGTGGCCGGTATCTACTTTATGAAGCAGTTGCTGCTTTATGTATTTACCAAGATGATCACCAAGGTACGTTCCAAAATGATTGTATCCTTGATGTTCTGTGTCGCCTCAGCCTTCCTGTCAGCATTCCTCGATGCCTTGACAGTTATCGCAGTGATCATTGCCGTGGCGATAGGCTTCTACTCCATTTACCATAAAGTAGCGTCCGGTAAAGACTTCAGCGCCGATCATGACCACACCTCGGATGGTAGTGAACAACTCAATGCCCAGGAACTTGAAGCCTTTCGTGGTTTCCTGCGTAACCTCTTGATGCATGCTGGGGTTGGTACTGCCCTCGGTGGCGTGTGCACCATGGTGGGTGAGCCACAAAACCTGATCATTGCCGCTCAGGCCAACTGGCAGTTCTCCGAATTCGCCCTGCGGATGTCGCCTGTGACTGTGCCAGTATTCTTTGCCGGTATCATTACCTGTATGCTGGTAGAAAAATTCCGCATCTGTGGTTATGGCGCCCAACTGCCTGAAGCTGTGCACAAAATTCTAGTGGAATTTGCAGCCCACGAAGATGCCCACAGAACCAGCAAAGATAAGATGAAGCTGGTTATTCAAGCTCTGGTTGGTATTTGGCTGATTGTCGGCTTGGCGTTCCACCTGGCATCTGTTGGTCTCATCGGTCTGTCAGTGATAATTCTGACCACAGCCTTCAACGGTATTACCGATGAACACGCCCTGGGTAAGGCCTTTGAAGAAGCCCTGCCATTTACCGCACTGCTGGCGGTATTCTTTGCCGTAGTAGGTGTAATTATCGATCAAGGCCTGTTTGCTCCTGTCATCCAGTGGGCTCTTGGCTTTGAAGGCAATATGCAGTTGGTTATCTTCTATGTGGCCAACGGCTTGTTGTCCATGGTCAGCGATAACGTGTTTGTGGGTACAGTCTATATCAACGAGGTGAAAGCTGCGCTGATTGATGGCCAGATCACCCGCGATCAGTTTGACCTGCTTGCCGTTGCCATCAACACAGGGACTAACCTGCCTTCTGTAGCTACCCCTAACGGTCAGGCGGCCTTCCTGTTCCTGCTGACCTCCGCTCTGGCTCCGCTCATCCGTCTCTCATACGGCCGTATGGTTTGGATGGCACTGCCATACACTATCGTACTGTCGATTGTTGGTGTACTGACCATTGAGTTAGGCTTCCTGGAGCAGATGACCCAATACTTCTACGACTCTGGCATGATACTTCACCACAGTGCTCAGGAAGTGCTGGGTAAAGGTGCTGCTGTAGGTCATTAGTCTATTATTGACTGAACCTTTAGGTTTCAGTAGAGTCCAAAAAACGCCCCTTAACGGGCGTTTTTTTATGGGTTTGGCATCCATCTGAGGAATTATCCCGCCTCACCCCGGACTGATGGGTCATCAATGGAGAATAGATTTGACTGCAATGATACGTTTCGCCCACTCCCGCATGGCTTGGGGAGTTCTGGCGCTCAGCGCCCTGTCTCTGGAGCTTGCTGCACTGTACTTTCAGCACGTAATGCAACTCGAGCCCTGTGTCATGTGCATCTACCAGCGCCTGGCTGTATTGGGTTTACTGCTGGCCGGCATTATAGGTTTTCTGGCGCCAGGAATACGTACCGTACGACTGCTTGCCGCCTCGCTATGGGGATTTAGCGCCAGTTGGGGGCTGAGGTTAGCCATTGAACTCAATGATATGCAGCAAAACCCCTCACCCTTTTCCACTTGCTCATTTCTGCCGGACTTCCCTTCCTGGATGCCACTGCATGAATGGCTGCCTTCGGTATTTATGCCAACAGGCATGTGCACCGACATTCCCTGGAGCTTTATCGGCATCACTATGTCGCAATGGATGATAGTTGCTTTTGCCACCTACCTGTTGGCGCTACTGCTCTACGCTATGCCAATTCTGAGTAAGAGCCGCAACTGATTAGTACCAAAATTAAATTTTCAGGTTTTCAATAAACATAAAAAGCTATGGTCCGCCTCGTTGTTGCAAGAGTACAATTCAATAATGAGGTTGGTCTGCGCTAATACATTCGAAATCTCTGTTGGAGGCTCTCGTCTAGCGCTCCACGATGAGTTCCGCGCGGCGTTGTTACCTAAATCAGCGGAACCTTTTTAGCACTTCATGATCAGATCTTGTATCGCAGGTTATCGGTCAATGTCATAGACAAGTCAAGAAGATGACTCACGCATCGCGCTTGAAGGCACGGTGGAAAGCATCACCCTGTTCCGTCACTTTTTCATGAACCTCCTGCGACAATGTGATTACGGAGCACCGAGGCAGCGAAACAAAACAAAGCAGGCCGGTTGGTGTGATGATTACCGGGAAAGAGTGTTCTTTGATTAGATAATGTTCAAAATATGCTGAACAAACCTGTCTTGGCATCGTGCTTAGGTTTAATCATAGACGTTGCCTATTTTGTACCGGCCTTTATCCCCTCCCGAGGCGCAAAAGGCTGGCAGAGCTGGCTATTTCGATCACCATCATTCAAAATGAATATGCTTAGAAAAGCAAAAACCCGACCATAAGGTCGGGTTTTTTTAATCTGGCGGTGAAGGAGGGATTCGAACCCTCGATACGTTGCCGTATACACACTTTCCAGGCGTGCTCCTTCAGCCACTCGGACACCTCACCGTAGTTGGACTCTTGAGTCTCAACCGGGCGCTACTATAGAGAAGTCGATAGACAGGGTCAATCTTTTATCGTGCATTCTCATTCGTTCGCTTGGTTTTTAGCCGCAACAAGGTACTTCAGTGTCATCGCCTTAAAGCCTCCTTACCTAAAATCAGCATAATTCGAAGTTTATACCAGTATTACGAATCTAATATCTTTCATACTCTTTGTCGGGAGTTTGATCTCCATCAACAAATCACTTGGTTGAGTTTCTATAATCATCACCTTGTTAATAAGCAATGTAACTCCGCGCACTCATACAAATCACACCTTTTGAATGCGCGGCAACACAAAGTTAACCCGATTAACCGTTGCCTGAATTATCACACAGTCTTTTTAAGGACGATTGAGATGTGTAGAAGTTACTCTTTAAAACGGACACAGCCTTGGCTGCCCTTTTGCGCTATTGCCGCCTATATACTGCTGGTGCCTACCGGCCAGGCCGATGAAGCCATGGAGATCATCGCCGTCAACGGCACCCGCTATCAGGATGATTCTGTGTTGGCTCTAAGCCATACAGGCCAGAGTCTGACGGTCATCAGCCGCGACATGATAGTGTCGGCCGGTGCGGTCGACATCAACGAAATTCTCAACCAGTTTGTGCCCGGGCTCTTTGCCAACGGCCGTAATGGCCGCCATACGGATACCGACTACTCGCTTCAGGGCAGTCGTCCTGTGGATATACTCTGGTTATTGGACGGCAATCGCCTTAATAACCGCCTCTATGGCTCCACCTATACCGACAGCATCAACCCCATGATGATAGAGCGTATTGAGGTGATCAAAGGCGCTCAGGGGTTGATCTACGGCTCGGATGCCATCGCCGGAGTGGTCAACATCATCACCCGCGACAGTCATGGCGAGCAAGGTGGCGAAGTTAACTTAAGCGCCGATACCCTCACCAGCTATGATCTCGGTGCTTATGTCAGTGGCGGCAGCGATACTTTAAGCTACAGCCTCAGCGGTAGCTCCAGTCAGTCGGACGGTTATGCATTCTGGGAAGATGACGAATACTCGCCGGTCGCCGCGGCGGATAAAGACCGGGGTTATCGCATGATGAACATAGGCGGCAAGCTCAATTGGCAACCCGCTGCAGAGCACAAAATCACCCTGTTCGGTCAATACAATAATGGCGTACTGGAGCGGCCTCTGGCCTACAGTGCCATCGTCTCGGAGAACGAGCGCAAACAGACACTGGCCTGGCTCGGTTGGCAATATCAAGCAACTGATAAGCTGAGCCTGGAGACCCGGCTTCACTATCAAAACTGGGATTCCTATTACTCTGAAATCACCCTGGAGCAGGATGGCAGTATGACTATCCCTTACCGGGATGCCTACTGGGGCTTTACCGACAAAGGCGCCAAGGTCAGCGGTCGTTATCAGGCAGATTCGGGGGACAGCTGGCTCGGCGGCATCGAGTGGCAAAGCTATTATGGCGCCGATGAAGTGATGGAGCTACAAGCGCCCACCGACGATACCAAGGCCGCCTTTTTGCAATACAAGCCGCATTTTTCCGCCCTGCCCGGCACAGTGCTGGCGTTGGGGCTCAGGTATAACCGCCTGGCCAACAATGAAGACAAATGGGTGGCTTCACTGGGAATTGAACAAGAACTTGGACAAAATTGGCAACTGAAAGCCGCCGTGGGCAATGGTTTTCGGCAACCCACTTCATCTGAGCTCTGGGCCAAGGTCGGCACCCTGGGCAACCCTGAACTTGAGAGTGAAGAGAGTATCAATACCAATCTGACACTGGTCTATCAAGGTGACTTTACCTTCAGTGTCGAGGCCTACTGGCGCGAAACCGACAACCTGGTGGACAAACGGGAAATCGCCACCAATGTCTGGCAGTACGCCAACCTGGATGGCAAGGTTCGGGGTCAGGGGGTGGATATTCAATACATCATGAACCCGGCCCAGGGCTGGCAACTTGAGTTATCCGGCAGTTATAACCGTGCCCGCGAGCGCGGCAAAGATCAACAGATAGAGCGGATCCCGCAATACATGGGCTTTGCCCGCCTCAGTTGGGATGCCACTGATTCACTGAATCTTTATCTGCAGGGACGTTATGTCGGCGAGTTTACCGATTATGGCCTCAAGGCCGGCGACTATCTGCTGACAGGCATAGGCGCCGACTGGTGGTTGACCGCCAGCCAAAACCAGCAGTTAACACTGCGGATAGATAACCTGTTTGATGAGGACAACACCAGCGCCATCTTCAAACATGGGCACAAAGCCGAGTACCCTATTCCCACCCTGGGCGCACCGCGTACGGCGCAGCTAATCTACCGTTATCTGTTCTGAGAATTGCCTTCTTTAAAAGCGAGCCGCAGCCCCGTGGAAGGCTGCGGCATTTTCTTTTTGCTCGTCTTATCACTTGTTTTTGCTTGATTAACAATCAGCCCGGCAAGGTAATACGCACATCCAAACCACGTTCGCGGCCCGGTTGAATACTCAAATAGCCCTTATGCAGATCGACAATTTGAGCACTGATAGACAGGCCAAGACCCGCACCGGGAACTGACTCATCGGCGATCCGAAAAAAACGCTCAGTCAACTGCCGACACTGCTCCAATGGCAGCCCAGGCCCTGAATCCAGCACCTGGATAACCACTTGTTTGCTGTCTTGGCGCCCCTCTTGCCAACAACTGACTTTGATAGGCTGATCTTTGCCCGAATACTTACAGGCATTTTCCAGCAGGTTTTTCAGCACCAGTTTCATATAGAAGGGATCGACACAGACACTCACCTCTTCCGGCAACTCCAGCTGCCAACTGTAATCGGCAATCAGCGGCAGCAGTTGATCCAGCACTTCCTGCACCATTACCGCCACCGGCGTTTGCGCCACTTCCAGCTCGGACAGGGACTCAACCCGTGACAGCAAGAGCAACTGCTCTACCATATGGGTCATCTGGCCAATGCCTGTGTCTATGGCATTGAGGTGCAGCTGCTGCTCGGCCTCTGTCTTGGCCTCTTGCCAGCCCTGACGATGCAGTTTAATGACCGCCAGCGGGGTCTTGAGCTCATGCGCCGCATCGGCACTGAAACGCCGCTCACGCGCCAGATTATCACTGATGCGGGTAATATAGGTATTGAGCGCATCCTGCACCGGCACCAACTCTTTGGGTAGTTGCAACGCCAGCGGCCGCATATCCGCCGGGCTACGGTGCTTCAGCCTGACGGCCAAACTGTCCAGAGGTTGCAACAACCAATAGGAGAGAAACACCATCAGCAACGCCACTGCCGGCACCACCAAGGCCGGGCCGATAAAGCTGTTGCCCATGATCTGCTCCACCAGCTCGCCACGCACATCGTCTCTTTGGCCGGTAATGATCCATACGCCCAGATCATCGGAGAAATAGCTGAGCAGATGCCAAAGCTCACCCTGGTAATAACGCTTGTGGTAACCACGCTCGAATGGCGCCATGGGCTCAATGTCGCTGTTATCCGACCTTGCCATCAGTTGTTTGGCCGGGGTCCACATCTGATAGGCGAGTTTCAGCTCATAACTCAGCTCAGTGGCATCAGCCTGCTCGGTAAAAGTATTAACCTTGCCCGGGTTGACGCTCAAAATCAGTGGGTTTTCCAACATATCCAGCCGATGCTCTTGCCCCTGAGCGCCATAAAACATCTCCAGCATCTTGGCACTTTGCAGCATCTGGGCATCGAACAGCTCTTCTATCTGGCGGCGAGAGTCCTGGGTGTTGAGGTAACTGCTGACACCAACCGACAAACAGATGCCAAGCAGCATCAATGCCATCATCACCACTCGCAAAGATATCCGGCTCATTCTACTGCCACCAAGGTATAACCTATGCCGCGTACTGTCTTGATAAGCTCATTGGCGGTTTTTTTACGTAAATGGTGAATATGCACCTCAATGGAATTACTGCCGACCTCGTCCCAACCATAAGTCAGCTGCTCAAGCTGATTGCGGCTGAGAACCCGGCCACTGGACTGAGCCAGTTCTAGCAGTAATTGATATTCGCGCCGCGACACCTGAATATGATGGCCGCGAAACAACACCTGATGGGCATCCATATCAATAACCAGTGCTCCCACTTCCAAACGGTTTTGATTCAGACCGTGTTGGCGCCTGACGATCGCCTTGATTCTGGCCACCAGCTCGCGCACATCGAAGGGTTTGGCCAGATAATCATCGGCGCCGAGATCCAAGCAGGCAAGCTTGGTATCAAAGTCGGTGTTGGCGGTCAGCACTATAGTCGGGGTATCTATGCCACGGCGGCGCCATTGGGTCAATAGTTGGCGGCCATTACCGTCAGGCAAGCCCAGATCCAGCACTATGGCACTGAAGGTTTCATTCACCACAGCCGCTTCGGCTTGTTTGATACTGGTGACGTGATCTACCTGCATATCCAACTTGGCAAGACTAAGCAAGATTCCCTGAGCCAACAACTCATTGTCTTCTATCAGCAATATTCTCATGGGTATAACATCCGGTTTAGGTTGCCCCTATTTCGCAGCAGCGGCGCGCCTCTGTCAAGTTGAAGGCAAGGATCAAGTAGCCCGGAAAAGTCCAAATGGCGACATTCTTAAAAAGAACAGCGTCCGGGTTCAGAATCACTGCTTGTTGATGCACTTATCTGATTATTCTATGTTCGAGCTGCTGCACCTTGAGAAAGTCTTCTGCCGCCGCGCCTTTTAACATGGCAAGGGTCGCCAACATGCCGGCTGTGATGCAGCTCGCGGCCTTAACCGTCACGCTATGGGGCGCGTCCTGTACAGGATAACCGCTGCGAGGATCCAGAATATGACCAAAGCGGCGCCCCTGATGTTCGATAAAGCGGCGACTGTCGCCACTGGTGGCCAATGCGCCCACATCGAGCGACATCAGCTCCGCGGCTCGGTCAAGATTGGCGGGATCTTCAATCCCCACCTGCCAGCATTTTTTCCCACTGACAGCGATATCACCACCGAGATTGACCAGCACCTCAGTGGCAGCGGCCCGGATCATGCACAGCTCGGCAACCCTATCGGCGGCATATTCTTTTACCAGGCCGCCGAAGTCCAACTGCATTGCCTCTGGCAGCATGATCCAGGGCGGTTCTGTTATTTCTTGGGGGCTTGTATCTTCAGCCCTGTCATCAAAATGGGAACTGAACTTGAGGTGTTGAAAGCCAACCCGGGACAAGGCTTTTTTGATATCAGTCGAGCTCGGCAACGAAGTTTCTGAATCCTTTCCCTTTTCAAAACACCAGAGCGCGAGCAAGGGGCCGGCGGTGATATCAAATAAGCCCTCACTCAGTTGCCAGCAGCGTTTGGCAAACTGCAACAGCGCCGCGGCCTCACTGTCCAGCATAACAGGCGCACCCGCTGAATGATTGAGCTGCCATAGCCAGTTGCACGTTAAAAAGCGGCTGTATTTCTGCTCAAGCCTTTGGCATTCCTTGATAGCGGCTTGAGTGAGACTGAGCGCCAAACGCTCATCACAGCTTGCAATAAGCAGCTCGCAGGGGCTGGCCATGGCGCGAAAACGGCCACGGAAACCAAAGTCGGTACGGCTAAGGCTCATCTCTGGCGCTGAGGTGTGGCTCTTGGTCAAAGGCGGCTTTCCTCTACTTTCTATTAACTAAAAACGGTAGCTGAGCTGGGCAATCACCGCCCTGAGTCTTGGAAACAGCTGCATATTGCCAAGCTCACCGGGCAGTAAGGTGCCGTTGTTTTCACCCTGCTGTTGATAATATTCCAGGCGATAGCTGAGCTCACGACCCTCGCCGAGCTTATGCCCGAGCTTAACTCCGACCGTATAGGCTTGCAGCTCACCAAGGCGCTGGTCCGCGCTGGCAAATTCTGCTAAATAGCCGGGCATTGAACCTTCCTTATAGTGTAACAAGGGCCGATAAAAGGATGCCGCACTCTGGCGGTAATAGCGCAGATGCAATTGGCCATAGAAGCCATCAGAAAAATAGTGCCTGAAATGGCTCTCCAGCGTATGGGAATCCAGCTGCCAATCATCAAAAGTGTAGCGCCAGGAAAGATCCAGCACGCCCCTATCAAGCGCCCCCTTGAGCAGCAAAAACAGGCTTTGCTTTTGCCGTGAGTCCGGCCTGGATTCATAAAGGTAACTCTGGGTGACACCCAGATTGTCCACCAGACTCAACACCTTGTAGGGGTCTGTCTGGTACCCCTTAACCAGGGAAAAACCATAGTTGCCCTGCAGCAGCCAGCGACGGTTGAGTACCTGGGTAAAACCCAGCAGCAGATCCAGGGTTTGCTTATGATCCGAGCCGCCTTCTCTACTGGCCTCAAAGGCTTGCCTAAAAGCGGTTTCCGAGTCGTAGTCCACTCTTCTTGCCATGGTTGCAAGCGGCAAAGGTCGGCCGCCGACCGGATCTATGGTATCCAGGCCGTAAGCCAACGCCAGGGACGCGGTACTGTTGTTCTTGTTGAAGCTATGCTCCAGCGCGCCATTGACGCCGAGCGAAGTGTAATCATATTCCCGCGAGCCATAAACGCCGCCGGTCAGTTGCCAGCTATTTTCGAAGAGCTTGTACCAATCGGCACTCAGTTGCAGGCGCTTATCATCAAAGCTGTCATCCAACACCTGCTCACCGGCGGCTATCTGATATTCGCCGTTGCCCGAAGGCCGGGTCAGGGTTTGGCTCTGTTGCTGCACCACAGCGCCCGTGGCCGATGCGCCGCTCAGGCTGTCGAACACCAGTTTGATATCCAGGCCGCTACTGTCATCAAATTCGCCTTTGGCCAGCAAAACCCCTTCAAGAGTTGTCACCCTGTCCTGCTCGCCGTAAAACATCAACGCAGCTTCCAACTGCCAATCGGTAGCCTTTTCGGCACTATTATCCGGGTAGTTAAGGTTATCGTCTCCGGCATAAGTCGCACCAGTGGCAAGTAAGGAACTGCCAGCCAATGTCAGCGCTGCGGCAATATTGGTTTCGCCCTTTTGCCGCTTCAATTGCATCCGCAGCCTCCTCCGGCGAATGCGCGGCCGCCACTGGCTCCCTCTTTACTGAAGTAGATATGATCGTCCAGCGCCAAGTCCAACCTTTCGTGCCCCAGCGACATATCCTCCCGCGCCAATTGATCCCGCTCCCAAGGTTCAACCCCGAGTTGAGCACAGCCTGTCAATCCAAGAGTGGCAATAAGCGACAAGCCCAATAAACGCATCCTACGCATCTGTTACTCCTTTAAAGCACGCTTGAGTTCAGCCTCATACTGGCTTTGTCGCTCGCTGAAAAAACCAACATGGCTACCAAGCAGTTTTCCATCCCGATCAAATAGAAAACTTGAGGGCATCCCCTGTAAATCCAGTCTGCGCGCCAGTCGTCCTTCAGGGTCATAAAGCACATCAAAGTCGGCATCCAGTTGCTGGAGAAACTCTCTCCCCAATTGGGAGTCAGTGTCCAGATTCACCGCAACTATGGCAAGACCCGCCTCACGGTATTTGTGATGCATCTGCTGCATCCAGGGGAAGGATTTGCGACATGGCGCACACCAAGAGGCCCAGAAGTCCAAATAAATCACCTTACCCTTGTAGTCATTGAGGCTGACTTGAGTACCATCATCACGGCTTAATGCCAGCGCCAATGGGGACTGTAGCGGTTTAGCATGCCCTGCACCACAAAAAACAAACAAAAGTATCACAAGTGGCTGTTGCAGCAATTTTTTGACGCTCATAGGTCGGACCCTCTCGATTCACTTGCAGCCCACAATTTCCAATTTTTGAAAAAATAGCTATAAAACGGATAGATAAGGATTTTAAGTTTGGCAAATAACAAATCTCAAATGCCCCAAAAGGGATAGTTGGACAATTTGTCCAATCCCTTGCCGTGCCATTTTGATCCCGATCATGTAATTAAAAAGTAAACTTACCAAAAATCACACCCCGGCAGAAATCTTGATGCATATCAACTTTAATCATTCTGTTGCGACCTACACTCATAGGCGTGATTTGTGTGAGTTAAAAGCTATTACATTCTTATAAATAAAAGGTTCAACCATGGACACACATGCAGCCCTTTACGAGCAAGGACGGCAACGGCTGGAGAAGTTGCGCCAGCTGCCTGCCCGTCATGACAAATCTTTACAGGAACGTATGCTGGAACTCGGCCTGACCCGCCGTGATTTCATGAAGTGGAGTGCTTCGGTTACCGCCATGATGGCGCTGCCCTTGCCCTTCTCCAATCTGGTGGCCGAAGCCGCTGAACTGGCCGATCGGGTACCTCTGATCTGGTTACACCTGGCCGAGTGCACAGGTTGCTCCGAATCTCTGGTGCGCGCCGATACCCCGAATCTGGATTCGTTGATCTTCGATCATATCTCACTGGAATACCACGAGACCCTGATGGCAGCCGCCGGCTGGCAAGCAGAAGAGAATCTGGAGCACGCCCTGGAAGCCTACAAAGGCAACTACCTGCTGGCGGTTGAAGGGGCTGTACCAACGGCCAATAATGGCGCCTTCTTAACAGTTGGTTGTAAGGGCCATACAGGGCTCGAAATTGTCAAGCATGCCGCCGAAGGCGCTGCCGCGATAATTTCCGTGGGTACTTGCGCCGCCTTCGGTGGGGTTCAGGCCGCCGCGCCCAACCCAACCGGTGCCAAGGGTGTCCATGAAGTGGTCAACAAGACAGTCATCAACCTGGGCGGCTGCCCACCGAGTGAAAAGAATATTGTCGGCACCCTGATGTACTTCATCATGTTCGGCAAGCTCCCTGCCCTGGACATGTTCAACCGGCCCAAATGGGCCTATGGTGCCAGGGTGCACGACAATTGTGAGCGTCGCGGCCGTTTCGACGCCGGTGAATTTGTCGAGGAATTCGGCGATACCGGCGCCAAAGAAGGCTACTGCCTCTACAAGGTAGGCTGTAAGGGCCCTTACACCTACAATAATTGCCCAACCGAGCGCTTCAATCACCATACCAGTTGGCCTGTGCTGGCCGGTCATGGCTGCATGGGCTGCTCCGAGCCCAACTTCTGGGATGATATGGCTGACTTTGAAAAACCTCTTGGCAGACAACTGCTGCATGGCCTGGATGCTACCGCCGATACCATAGGCGCTGTCATTCTCGGTGCCACTGTGGTGGGTATCGGCGCCCATGCGGTTGCCAGTCTGTTTGCCGGTTCGAAGGAGGATTAATCAATGAACCAACGTGTAGTCATAGATCCCATTACCCGTATCGAAGGCCACCTGCGTGTTGAAGTCGAAGTCGATGAAAACAACGTGGTGCAAAAAGCCTGGTCCTCCTCCACCCTATGGCGCGGTATTGAGGTGATCCTCAAAGGCCGTACGCCTATGGATGTGGGCCTTATCGTGCAGCGGATCTGCGGGGTGTGTACCTATTCCCACTATCGCTGCGGCACCGAAGCGGTGGAAAATGCCCTCGGGATGAAAATTCCGCTCAACGCCCGTTATCTGCGCTCCTTGATGCATACTTCGCTGATCATGCACGACCATATAGTACATTTCTATCATCTGCATGGTCTGGACTGGGTCGATGTGGTTTCAGCCCTCAGCGCCGATCCTGCCAAGGCTGCCCAGGTAGCACTCAAATACACTGACAAGCCGATTGCCGCCGGTGAAGGCGAGCTCAAAGCCGTTCAAGAGAGAGTCAAAGGCTTTGTCGAAACCGGTAAACTTGGACCTTTCGCCAATGCCTATTGGGGTAACGGCACCTATAAGTTCACCCCTGAGCAGAACTTGATCGCCCTGTCGCACTACCTTAAGGCATTGGAAGTACAACGAGTCGCGGCAGAGATGATGGCGATTTTCGGCGGCAAGCAGCCTCACCCTCAGTCTCTGGTGGTCGGCGGTGTGACCTCGGTGCGTGACATGTTGAGCCCGGCTAGATTGCAGGAATGGAAACAAAAACATGCCATTGTGGCCGACTTTATTGAACGTGGTTACAAGGCCGATATCGTAATGGCGGCCGAAGCCTTCGGCGGCGAAGCCTCGGTACTGGGCGGCGTTAACATCAAGAGCTTTATGGCCACCAACGACTTTGTCACTGCTGATGGTGAATATCTGTTTGAGCAAGGGGTTATCCTCAAGGGCGACCTGGCCGGTGTCAGCGATATCAACCCGGATCTGATTGCCGAAGACGTCACCCACGCCTGGTATAAGGCCGATAAGCCGCAACACCCTTACGACGGCACCACAATTCCGGATTACACCGGCTTTGTTGAGCGCGACACAGTTTACGGCAAACTGCCAACCTTGGATGGCGACAACAAATACAGTTGGGTGAAATCGCCTCGCTACCAGGGTGAACCTGTGGAAGTGGGCCCGCTTGCCTGTATGCTAGTGAACTATGCCAGAGGCAATCAAGTGGTGGTCGATGCCGTCAATGGTTTGCTGCAACGTACCGGCTTACCGATTGAAGCCCTGTTCACCACCCTTGGCCGCACCGCAGCACGCATGTTGCAAACCTCGATAGTGGCCAAAGAGGGGTTACGCACCTTCGATGCCTTGCTGACCAATATCCAGAGTGATGACAGCACTTATATCAAGCCTGAACTTGACAGCAACAAGGAATATGTCGGCCACGCCATGCTCGAAGCACCGCGCGGTATGCTCAGTCACTGGATCCGCATCAAGGGAGGACTGGTGGAGAACTATCAGGCCGTGGTGCCCACCACCTGGAACGCAGGGCCTGTGGACGCCAAGGGGCAGATGGGGCCTTATGAGGCATCACTGATAGGCTTGAAGCTTGAAGATCCCGCCAAGCCACTGGAAGTGATCCGCATTATTCACTCTTTCGATCCCTGTATGGCCTGTGCCGTACACGTGATGGATTACAAGGGGCAATCCTTGGGCGAATTCCGTATCGATCCCAATGCCCGCTAAGGAGGAAGCGTCATGGCTACATCGAGTGTTTCCTATAAACAGGAGATAGTATTCAGCGCCGCGATCCGGATATTTCACTGGCTCAGAGCGCTGGCGATTTTGGTACTTGTGATGACAGGCTTTTATATCGCCTGGCCGTTTCTGGTAGCGCCCGAGTCCAGTGATGTGTTGGTGCAAGGCTGGATCCGCTTTGCCCACCTGATCTTCGGCTTTATCCTCTGTGCCATTACCCTGGCCCGCGCTTATCTGTTCTTCTTCAGCAAGAGCGATATTGAGCGGCGCTCGTTTAGGGATGTGATGAGCTTGAAGAGTTGGATAGTTCAGCTCAAGTCCTATCTGTGGATGGGTAAGCTGAACAAGGCCGGTGTCTATGGCCCACTGCAGTTTATGACGTATCTGGCAGTGTCTGTAATGGCTGCGGTGATCTGTATTACCGGGCTGGTACTCTATGCCAACGTCTACCATCAAGGTATGGGCGGCTGGCTGTGGGATATCTCCGGCTGGATCACGGCGCAGATGGGTGGCCTGGCCATGGTCAGGATCTGGCACCATTATCTGACCTGGGCCTTTGTCATCTTCGTGGTTATCCACGTTTATATGGCAGTCTGGACAGGTATCCGCTTCAAACATAACTCAGTGGACTCTATTGTCTCAGGTTATGACTATCACCCGGACAAGCACTAGAGGTCAGATGAAGATATTGCTGCTGGGTATTGGCAATGTCCTGTACGCCGATGAAGGTATCGGCGTACATTTTGTCAATTACCTCAATGAAAACTATCAATTTACTCACCCAAGCGACCAGCTCGATCTCCTCGACGGCGGCACCCTGGCACAGGGACTTACCCCCATCATCGCCAAGTACGACGCTTTGCTTTTGGTCGATACAGTCAATGCCGCAGGCGCCAAACCCGGCGAAGTCTATTTCTTCGACTTCGATAAGGCTCCGCCTGAAATCGATTGGCAAGGCAGCGCCCATGAAGTGGAAATGCTGCAAACCCTGATCATGATGGAGATGCTTGGCGACAGGCCCCACACCATGGTGCTTGGCATCACCCCAACCGTGATTGAACCCATGACCCTTGGGCTCACACCGCAAATTGCCGCCGCCGTGCCCTTGATGGAAACCACGCTTATCAACTATCTGCAGCACCTTGGCTGGCAATGCCAAAAAACCGGTAACACAGACATAGAAGCCCTTATTCCCCACTCCTATCGCCCAAAGCTATCTGTAGCAGCAAAGGTCGATGAAGAAGACAAACTGCCGGAAACATCCCATGAAACTCGTTAGATTCGAATTTGACTGCGCCTCGCAGCAGCCTTGGTATGGGCATTTATGTAACCAATATCTTAATTACGATAAGCTGAATATCACTATCGCCCTGTTGCCGCTGAAATCTGCGGCCAAGCAAAGCGCTGCTGCCGCCCTTGAGCACAATCATCAGGCGCCCAGGATCCTCTGGCGATATATTCTCGAAGCCGAGGGAAACCAGAGTGAGCTTGAGCAGCTCGCCGATGAGATTGCGGGTGATTTTCTCTTGAGCACCAGCTTACTGGACTCACGTATTTTACTGGCCGAGGAAAGACTCGGCGCCGCCACACCACTGGCTTTAACCGACCTTCTTCCCAATGTAGCCGCTCGGCCGAGCCTGGCGTTTTGTCAGCACTGCCAGCCTCGTTTGGGCGATAACCAACACCCTGATTTTGCCAATATCCGTTTGCCCTGCCCCCACTGCCATGGCGAAGAGGCGGTATTGGCCGAGCCGGAGCTCTGCGCCCTGCAACCAAGCGATATCCGCGCCATGGCCGAGCAACTGCTTGGGGGCAAATCGCTCACGCTCACCGACAGCGGCAATCGGCGCCTAAAACTGAGTCTCAAACAAGATGATATGCCTCAGGGCATTCCCAGCGGCCAAACACTTATCTGCTGCAATCCCAATAGCCTCAACGCCCACTTCCTGTTGACCGATGCCGAAGTGCTGGCGCTTTCTTCGATGGAAAAACCTGCGCTGCGGTTAAGACCCAGCTCGCAGCACCCCAGGCTCACACAGCCCTTGTACTCAGTGGCGTTTGCCGATAGCAGACTGCTGTTGATCATCTGCGAGTATTTGCGTATCAAGGGCTGCGATTATCTGTTTGCCAGCGAGTTATCCCAGCCTTCCCGTGTAGAGCTAAGCTGGATAGCCGGTCACTATCTGCCGCTCTATACTCACCAGGCGCGGCTGAGTAAGGCAAGCTCAGGCCATGCTTTGCCGGAAACCCTGCACGATGAGGCAAGGTTCGGCAAATCAGTGGCGACCGTTCAAAGCCTGGGCAACAAAAAAGAGCCACAAATTGTATTGAGAGCCGCCACGGAGAATGACGCGAATATCTGGCAAGTGGCCACTGATCACGGCGCCGAATGCGCCTTCAACGCGCTGCTGGCCGAATTCTGCGGTATAAAAAAAGCTGCACTGCTCTATTTCAGCGGCTCAAATCCATCTCAGATACGCTATCTGGATAAGGACGGCAAACAAGAGTGCTTCTTTGAGCTGACTCAACTGCCCGCCAGCGGCTATGAGATAGTACACGCACTGGAACAAAGCCCGCAGCGCACTGTGGTGCAAAAATTCAAAAGCCAATTCCCCGAGTGTTATAACCGCCTGCTGGATCTTGGCAGTCAGCAGCCATCCGCCTTCCCAGGGTTGGATGCGCTGTGGGCCGTTATCGCCATCATCAGTGGGCTGGGGCAACAGGGGCAGTCGGCCACTGAGCTTAAAGATGCCTTTATCGCCGCCGCCATGAGTTACAAGGGCGCCAACGCACCGCGAATCGATTACCCCTTGGCCAAGGGCGAAGCGGTGCGCGGCCTTAACTGGTGCAAAACGCTGGGCACTGTCATGAGTTTCCGCCTCGCCGGTGACACAGATGCCGCCAAGCTCTGCTTCGCCGCCCAGGATTCACTGGCCGACTACCTGGCCAACTGGGTCGAGCATCTGGATCTCAGCGTTGGTATAGATTGTGTCTTTCTGGCCGGCAGCGCCATGGCCAACCCGGTTCTGAGCAAGAGAATCGCCATTCGCATCGGCAAAAACTTCCCGCTGGCAGCCAGTCAGCTGCTCGATCTCGATGGCGCCCTACTCGCCGGCGGCGCACTTTGGCTCAGGCAAAGGAGGCGCTGATGACAGCGCTTGTTGCCCAAAGCTTCAATATCAAAGGCATAGTCCAGGGAGTGGGTTTTCGCCCCTGGATTTTCCAGTTGGCAAAACGCTTTCAGCTCACGGGCCATGTGCTCAACGATGGCCAGGGCGTCAGCATATTGGTGCAAGGTCCGGAGATGGCGCTGGCGGGCTTTCGAGCCGCGCTCGATACCGAGCGCCCGCCGCTGTGCCGCATTGATGAGCTCACCGTCAGCCATGCCCAAGTGCAGGACTTGCAAGATTTCACCATAGCGCACAGCAGTGCGGGGCAAGCGGCGGCCATAGTCACTGTGGGCAGCGACAAGAGCAGCTGCGATGCCTGCTTGGCCGAGATACGCGATCCCAACAATCGCCACTTCGGTTACCCCTTCACCAACTGCACCCACTGCGGCCCCAGATACACCATTATCCGCAACCTGCCCTACGACAGACACAATACCGCCATGGCGGGCTTTGCCCTTTGTGATGCCTGCCGCCAAGCCTATGAAGACCCGATGGACAGGCGCTATCACGCCCAGCCGGTCAGTTGCCCCAAATGTGGCCCCGAGCTGACACTGCGTAGCGCAGGCGGCGAAATCCTCGCCAAGAGAGAGCAAGCGCTGGCGCAAACCATTGCTCTTATCGAACAGGGCAAAATCCTCGCCATTAAGGGCCTAGGGGGCTTTCATCTGATCTGCGATGCCGGTAATCATGACGCAGTCACTGAACTTAGGCGCCGCAAGTGCCGCCCGGCCAAGCCGCTGGCACTGATGATGCCCTCAATCGAGTTCGCCAAACAATATGCCGAAGGCTCGAGCGCCGAGTGGCAACTGCTCAGTAGTCAGGAGCGGCCGATTGTGCTTATGGCCAAGAAGCAACACCATGCTGACGCTCCGGCACTCAGCAGCGCCATAGCGCCGGATATCGATCGGCTGGGTTTGTTCCTGCCCTATACGCCGCTGCATACCCTGCTGCTCGACGGCCTGCAGCGGCCGCTGGTGGCCACCAGTGCCAACCGCTCCGGCGAGCCGATTATCACAGACGGCGACGAAGTGCTGCAGCAACTCGGCAAACCACCTCTGGCTGTGGTCGATGCAATACTGGATCATAACCGCCCCATCATCAACGGCTGTGACGACTCTGTGGTGCAGATGCTGGATGATGAACTGCAAGTACTGCGTCTCGCCCGCGGTTATGCACCGCTGAGCCTGCCAAGCAAGAGCTTGGCGAGCATGAACATAATAAGCAAGAGCTTGGCGAGCATGAACATAGTAAGCAAGAGCTTGGCGAGCATGAACATAGTAAGCAAGAGCTTGGCGAGCATGAACATAGTAAGTAAAAGCTTGGTTAGCATGAACACAGCAAGCAAAAGCTTGGCGAATAAGGACTCTGGAGACAACAGCTCCAACAAGCTGCCGTCACTGCTGGCTGTGGGCCCACAACAGAAAAACACCCTGGCGCTCAATATCGGTAATCAGCTCTATCTCAGCCCCCATATAGGCGATCTTTTCAGTGTTGAGGCCGAGGGCTATTTCGAGCGCACTTTGCAGAGTTTCCAGCGCCTGTACCGCTTTGAGCCCGAGGCCATCATCCGCGATAAACACCCCGACTACGCCTCCAGCCGCTGGGCCGAGCGTCAAAGTGCTCGGCAGCTTGAGGTGCAGCACCACTTCGCCCATCTGCTGGCGGTGATGGCTGCAAATGATTACAGCGGCAAGGTGCTGGGCTTCAGCTTTGATGGCACGGGGCTTGGAGATGACAACCAGCTCTGGGGCGGCGAACTGCTGCTGGCAGACTGTCAGGGCTTTCAGCGCCTGGCAACCCTGAGCCCGATGACACTGCTCGGTGGCGAGCAGGCCATTCGCGAGCCTTGGCGCCTGCTCTATAGCTTGCTGTTGCAAAACCATGGCATTGAAGAGTTGCAGCAATTGGCGGTCTTTGCCGCCGAGCCTGCAGCCAAGCTGACAAACCTTGGCAAGCTCGCCAACAGTGGCATAGGTCCCAAGAGCCATTCCATCGGCCGTTTATTCGATGCCGCCGCCGCGCTGCTGGCGAACTTGAGACTCAGCCAATATGAAGGCCAAGCCGGGATTATCCTGGAAACCCTTGCCCGCAGGGCTATTGCCGCCGGGAAACAGCAAAGGGTTGAGAAGCTTGGCTTAGAGCTGAAGCTTGAACATGAGCTCGAGCCGACTAACACTCGCGCCGAGCTGGTGCTTGGGCAGTGGCAAAGCGCGCCGTTATTTTCGGCGCTGCTGCTAGCCTGGCGCACCGAGCCGGACAGTGAACTGCTGGCGCTGGCCTTTATTCAGGCCATAGGCAAAGGGATTATTACCGCGGCGCTCAAGGCCCGTAACTGGCTCAAGGCCGAAGGAATAGACGAGCTGCCGCTGGTACTGAGCGGCGGCGTGTTTCAAAGTAGGCTTCTCAGTGAATACTGCCACCGGGAACTCGCCCGACTTGAATTTCACCGCTTGAAACCCGGCCTGGTGCCGGTCAATGATGGCGGTATCGCCCTCGGGCAGCTCTGGTATGGATTACATCAACCCGGGCTCACACAGAGCCTGGCCGAACGTTGAAATTACTGATTGATATCAAGGCATCTGCCGCCAAAGCGGCGCATGCTCAGATTAAGGAACCAAAGGGAGTTCATTATGTGTAAAGATTGCGGATGTTCACTGCCTAGGGGCAACGGCGGGCATCATTCTCACGAGCATGGTCATTCTCACGGACACGATCACAATCACAGTCACGATCACTCTCATGACCATTCCCATGAGCACTCTCACAGCCATTCTCACAGCCATGGCACAGCACACACCAACCCACAGCTGAACGACAGCAAGACACTGTCGGTGATCCACAAGATCCTCGACAAAAACGATATCGAAGCCCAGCACAACCGTGAACACTTCGAATCCCACGGGGTGATGGCCTTCAATATCATGAGTAGCCCCGGCAGTGGCAAAACCAGCCTGCTGGAGCATCTTGGTGCCTATACAGACAAAAAATACTGCGTCATTGAGGGCGATCTGGAAACCTCGCGGGATGCCGACCGCCTCAAGGCCAAGGGCATAGAAGCGATTCAGATCCAAACCGGCAGCGCCTGCCACCTGGATGCCTTTATGGTGCACGGTGCCCTGCACCAGCAAGCGCTCGACAACATGGATATCTGCTTTGTCGAGAACGTCGGCAACCTAGTGTGCCCGGCCAGTTATGATGTGGGCACCCACATGAATATTGTGCTGGTTTCCATCCCCGAGGGCGACGACAAGATTGAAAAATATCCTGTGATGTTCCACCGCGCCGATCTGGTGCTGCTGACCAAGTGCGATCTGCTGCCCTACTTTGACTTTGATGTCGCCGAGGCCCGCGCCCAGGTGAGTAAACTCAACCCCAAGGCCGAGGTATTGGAAGTCTCTACCAAAGATCCCGCCAGTTTGACCCGGGTCGCCCTGTGGCTGGATAAGCAGCTCGCCGCCTTTGCCGAGCGCACTTCGGAGGCCTGCTGATGTGTTTGTCTATCCCATCCCAGGTAGTGGAGCTACACCCCGAAAGCCAGAGCGTTACCGTGGAGACCCTGGGGGTTAAACGCACAGTGAGCTGTCATCTGTTGGATGAACCGCTTGCCATTGGTGACTATGTGCTTATCCATATCGGCTTTGTGATGAACAAGATAGATGCCGAATCTGCCGCCGAGAGTCTGGCGCTGTACCGTGAGATAGCGGCCAAACTGGAGGCGGAAGATGGCAGAGCTTGAACTCAAGCAGCTGTACGACGGCTTTCGCTGCCCGGCCACTATCCGAAATCTGGCCGAGGAAATCGCCGCACTGGCTCCCAAGCTGGCCGAGCCGCTCAATATCATGGAGGTCTGCGGCGGCCACACCCACACCATAATGAAATATGGCCTGCTGCAGCTGCTGCCGGAAAATATCCATTTCATCCATGGCCCGGGTTGCCCTGTATGTGTCATGCCCAAGGAGCGGATAGATCAGGCCGCCGCCCTCGCCCGCCTCGATGATGTGATCTTGGTGACCCTGGGCGATATGATCCGGGTTCCCGGCTCCAAGGGCTCGCTCGCCTCGGTGCGCGCCGAAGGCCATGATATCCGCGCCGTCTACGCCCCGCTCGATGCGCTGAAAATCGCCGCCGATAACCCGGACAAGACCATAGTCTATTTTGCCATCGGCTTTGAAACCTCCACGCCGATGACGGCGGTACTGCTGGAGCAAGCCGAAGCCAAGGGCATTAGTAACCTCTTGTTTCATATCAACCATGTGCTGGTACCACCGGCAATAGATGCGGTAATGAGCCACCCCGAGACCAAGGTCAACGCCTTTATCGGCCCGGCCCACGTCAGCGTTATCAGTGGCGCCCGCATCTATCGCCCGGCGGTAGAACGTTATCACACCCCTGTGGTGGTCTCGGGCTTCGAGCCGGTTGATGTCATGCAATCCATTCTCGCGCTGGTCAAACAGAAAGTCAGCGGCCTCTGTGAACTGGAAAACCAGTATCAACGCGCCGTCAGCGAACAGGGCAATCTATTGGCGCAGCAAAAGGTAGCGCAATTTTTTAAGGTACGCCCCAGTTTTCGTTGGCGCGGCCTTGGACCCATTGCCGACTCGGCACTGATGCTAAAACCCGAATACAGTCACAGAGATGCCGAACGCCGCTTTGCCGAACGCTTGCCGGTGAAACAGATAGACGATCACAAGGCCTGCCAATGCGGCGATATTCTGCGCGGCATGGCCAATCCCAAGGATTGCAAAGTATTTGGCCGCGGCTGCACCCCGCAAACACCGCTCGGCAGTTGCATGGTCAGCTCTGAAGGCGCCTGCAATGCCTATTACAGATATGCCGGAGTAAACTGATGTCCGATAAACGAGTACAACTGAGCCATGGCGGCGGTGGCCGGGAAATGGCCGAGCTTATCAACAAGCTGTTTTTCGATGCCTTCGACAACCCCATTCTCAGACGCGAAGAAGACGCCGCCTGTCTGCATCTTGGCGGCGATTGCGCCTTTACCACAGACTCATTTACCGTGGCGCCGCTGTTCTTCAAAGGCGGCGACATCGGCAAGCTGGCCATTGCCGGCACAGTCAACGACTTAGCTATGATGGGCGCCGAGCCGCAATATTTAAGCTGTGGTTTTATCATAGAGGAAGGCTTTGAAATCAGCCGTCTGAAACAGATAGTCGCCAGCATGGCCGATGCCCTGTCTCAATGCGGAGCCCGCATCGTCTGCGGCGATACCAAGGTAGTGCCCAAAGGCTGCGCCGATGGCATTTTCATCAATACCTCAGGGGTAGGCCGCATTCTCAAGCCTGGCATTTCGGCTCATGCGCTCAAAAGCGGCGATGCCATCTTGCTTTCGCGGGACATAGGCCGTCACGGCGCCGCCATCCTGAGTGCCCGTGAAGGGCTGGAGCTGGAGTCTGAACTCAGCTCCGACTGCGCCGTGCTCTGGAATGTGGTGGAGCAACTGATCGCCGCCAATCTGGAGATCCACGCCATGCGTGATGCTACCCGCGGCGGCTTGTCGGCTGTGCTCAACGAGTGGGCCAAGGCCTCAAACAAGGGCATTACCCTCAAAGAAACCGCCATTCCCGTCTGTGATGAGGTGCGCGGCGTCTGTGAACTCTACGGTTTTGAGCCCTGGGATCTCGCCAACGAAGGCAGCTTTGTCGTCGCCCTGCCCCGCGAACTCGCCGAAGGCGCGGTCGAAATCATGCGCCGCTTCGGTCATTGCGACCAGGCCTGCATCATAGGCGATGTAGGCGAACAACATCCGGGTAAAGTGGTACTGGAATCGGCCTGGGGCAGTCGCCGTTATTTGGATCTGCCACAGGGCGAGCTGTTGCCGAGGATCTGTTGATGCACGAGTACTCTATCGTCAGTGCCCTGATGGAGCAGTGCCAGCAACTCGCCGCCGAGCACGGCGCCAAGGGCATTGCCCGGGTCGCCATCAAGATAGGTGCCATGAGCGGCGTCGAACCTGAGTTGGTTCGCACCGCCTTCAACACCTTTCGTGAGCACAGTGTCTGCCACCAAGCCGTGCTCGATATCGACATAGCGCCGCTGACGCTCTCCTGCAATCAGTGCCGGCAGCAAAGTACCCCAGAGGAGCGCACCGTCATCTGCCCCCACTGCCACAGCCAGGATACCCGGGTCATAGACGGCGAAGATATGCTATTGATGCAACTCGAGTTAATCACAGATTAATCCTGCACAGGCAAAGCGGCGCAGCTATCTGTGTTGAACTGCACTTGTAAAACTTAGGGCCAAGGGCTATCGCTTCAATAATGCCTTTGGCCTTTTCCTCTATCCTTTCTTACTACAGCCTTCTCGCCAATAAAACCTGTGCCTGCCTACTGCTAAATTATCCAGGCAGATAACAGAGGGTGTTCAAAATTCTGTGTCACGTTAAAAATCACAGATCGATGTGAGCATCCAGTCGTCCTTCAAAATGGATGGACAGCTGAGATAGCGTTAAATTCCAGTTTTGAATCGGGTGTGACCACCGCTCCTGAGCCTTCAATATACCGGCGTAGAGCAGTTTGAGTAAACTGTTCTCGTTGGCAAAACCACCCTTGGTTTTCGTCAGTTTACGAAACTGACGATGTACGGCCTCAACCGCGTTCGTGGTGTAGATAGCCTTACGCACGTATTCCGGGTACTTAAAATAGGTCGATAACAGCGCCCACTTGTTGCGCCAGGACTTGATGACCACAGGATATTTGTCGCCCCATTTGGCTTCCAGCTCGTCCAGCGCCATCTCAGCTGCATTGAGGGTTGTGGCTTTATAGACACACTTTAAATCAGCCATAAACGCCTTCTGGTTTTTAGACGCTACGTATTTCATTGAGTTACGAATTTGATGAATGATGCATGACTGCACCTCTGTATGTGGGTAAATGGTTTCAATGGCTTCAGGGAAGCCTTTAAGGCCATCGACACAGGCAATCAGGATGTCTTTAATTCCGCGACTATGAAGATCGGTTAGTATACTTAGCCACTGATGTGCACCTTCAGTGTCTGAGATATACAAGCCCAACA
>NZ_JBKORL010000107.1:0-45863 GCF_047314525.1 Shewanella sp. BJSY2023SW007
CCGTCGCCAACATGGATGTTGGCGCCGAGCTTACAAGGATGTATTCACAGCGTGTCACTGAGGTGCATATGCATAAGGCCTGCGGCAGGCAATGAATAGCACAATCAGCCGGAAGCCATTCCAAACCCAAACCACTCCCCCGCCCTTGGCAGAAACCGCTGAAATGGAAAAGGCCCGCGTTCGAGGCGCGAGCCTTTTCCTTTCTCGGAATAAACAAAAGCCCCAATACTGTTAAGTATCGGGGCTTTTTTTAAGTTCTAAGCTTCTGAGCTTAAGACCGACATTGCGTCTAGCGCAGGAAAAATCGTTTTAGAGCCAGGCATCTTGCCGCGACGTTTAGTGAACTAAACGAGTGGCAAGATAACGCCGCTATAGACGATTTTAACCAGCTAGGATCACATCATGCCGCCCATTCCGCCCATACCACCCATACCGCCCATATCAGGCGCAGCCTCTTCCTTTGGCAGCTCGGCTACCATGGCTTCGGTGGTGATCATCAGACCGGCTACAGAGGCCGCGAACTGCAGCGCAGAGCGGGTAACCTTGGTTGGATCCAGGATACCCATTTCCAGCATGTCGCCGTAAGTGTCGTTACCGGCGTTGTAACCATAGTTACCGCTGCCGTTCTTAACGTTGTTGGCAACAACAGAGGCTTCTTCACCTGCGTTGGTGGCGATCTGACGCAGTGGGGCTTCCATGGCGCGCAGGGCGATAACCACACCGTGCTTCTGATCTTCGTTGCTCACGTCCAGCTCACCAATCTTGGAGGCAACGCGAACCAGGGCAACACCGCCCCCAGGAACCACACCTTCTTCAACGGCGGCGCGGGTAGCGTGCAGCGCATCTTCAACGCGGGCTTTCTTCTCTTTCATTTCCACTTCGGTAGCGGCACCGACTTTGATTACCGCAACACCGCCGGCCAGCTTGGCCATACGCTCTTGCAGTTTCTCTTTGTCGTAATCTGAAGTCGATTCTTCAACCTGCTGCTTGATCTGGGCAACACGGGCTTGAATTTGAGACTCTTCACCGCTGCCATCAATGATGGTGGTGTTGTCTTTGGTGATAACCACGCGCTTGGCGGTACCCAGGTCTTCCAGAGTGGCTTTTTCCAGCTCCAGGCCAATCTCTTCAGCGATAACAGTACCACCGGTCAGGATAGCGATATCCTGCAGCATGGCCTTACGACGGTCACCGAAACCAGGCGCCTTAACGGCAGCCACTTTAACGATACCGCGCATGTTGTTGACCACCAGAGTCGCCAAGGCTTCGCCTTCAACGTCTTCGGCAACGATCAGCAGTGGCTTGCCTGTCTTGGCCAGACCTTCGAGGATAGGCAGCAGCTCACGGATGTTGGAGATCTTCTTGTCAACCAGCAGGATGAATGGGTTGTCCAGTTCAACAGAGCCGGTTTCCGCCTTGTTGATGAAGTAAGGAGACAGGTAACCGCGGTCGAACTGCATACCTTCAACTACGTCCAGTTCGTTTTCCAGCGCCTGACCTTCTTCAACTGTGATCACGCCTTCTTTGCCCACTTTTTCCATCGCGGTAGCGATGATTTCACCGATAGACTCATCAGAGTTGGCAGAGATAGTACCTACCTGAGCGATAGACTTGGAGTCGGAGCAATCCTGAGACAGGGCTTTCAGCTCGGCAACGGCGGCGATTACAGCCTTGTCGATACCGCGCTTCAGATCCATTGGGTTCATACCGGCGGCAACGGCTTTCAGACCTTCGGTCACGATAGCCTGGGCCAGTACTGTGGCGGTAGTGGTACCGTCACCGGCTGCGTCGTTGGCCTTGGAAGCAACTTCCTTAACCATTTGCGCGCCCATGTTTTCAAACTTGTCTTCCAGTTCAATCTCTTTGGCGACTGAAACACCGTCTTTGGTGATCAGTGGTGCGCCGAAGCTCTTGTCCAGAACGACGTTACGGCCTTTAGGGCCCAGTGTGACTTTAACTGCGTTAGCCAGAACATTCACGCCCGCCAGCATTTTTACGCGAGCGTCATTGCCAAATTTTACTTCTTTAGCTGCCATGTTGATTATCCTTAAATTTTTCGATTACTTTGGAAGGTCTTTAATGGTTCGAGTGGTTTATTCCACTACGGCCATCAGGTCAGCTTCTGACAAGATCAGGACTTCTTCACCGTCGATCTTCTCTTTCTTGACACCGTAACCTTCGTTGAAGATCACTACGTCACCTACCTTCACGTCCAATGGCTTAATGTCACCGTTTTCCAGGATACGGCCATTGCCAACAGCCAGTACTTCACCACGGGTAGACTTTTCGGCTGCGCTGCCGGTCAGTACGATGCCACCGGCCGAAGTGCTTTCAACTTCCAGGCGTTTGACGATCACGCGGTCATGTAATGGACGAATATTCATCGATGGATTCTCCTAATGATTTTTGCCCAATATGAGGCGGTTCATGGTTGATGTAAAAGGCGGCCGTGCCAACGGGCTTTAGCCGCTTGATGTTGGCTTATATGGGGGCCGTATTTGGCACTTCCAAGGGGACAGCTCAAAATTTTTTGAAAATTTTTGAGCCTCGTTTTTTAAAGCCAGGGCAATCCTGTTAGAATCGCGCTTCCGCACGATTGACTTCATCCATTTCACAAGAGGCAGATACGGGCCATGAGAGACAGACACGGGCTGCTCAGTCAGCCGATAGGTCGTGTACTGCTTAATATGAGTGTTCCCAATATGTTAGGAATACTCACCGTGCTGGGCTTCAACCTGGTAGACACCTACTTCATCAGTAAGCTGGGCACAGAGGCGCTGGCGGCAATCAGCTTCACCTTCCCCGTGACCCTGGTGGTGTCGAGTATTGCCATCGGCATAGGCGCCGGAGTGTCCACCAATCTGGGGCGCCTGATTGGCGCCGGACACGCCCCCAAGGCCAAGGTGTTTCTGCACGACGCCCTGCTACTGACCTTTATTTTGACTGCCGGGCTATCCTTGCTGGGCAGTTTGTGTATCGAGCCGCTGTTTTCTCTGCTGGGCGCCAAAGACGACATACTGCCGCTGGTGCATGAGTATATGAATCTCTGGTATCTGGGGGCGCCGCTGTTGGTGCTGTTGATGGTGGGCAATCAGGGCCTGAGAGCCACCGGCGATACCCGTTCACCGGCGGCGATTTTGTCGCTGGCGGCGCTGATTAACCTGATCCTCGATCCGCTGCTGATCTTTGGTATCGGCCCTTTCCCCAGGCTGGAAATTCAAGGTGCCGCCGTGGCGACCCTGATCTCCTGGCTGATGGCGCTGTCGCTGTCCAGTTATCTGTTGGTGGTCAAACGCCATATGTTGGTGGCCGCGGGTTGGTGTTTCAGCCGCTTTGTCGATAACTGGAAACAGCTGGCCCATATCGCCCAACCGGCGGCGCTGATGAATATGATCAACCCCCTGGCCAATGCCGTGATGATGGCCATGCTGGCCAGGATAGATCACGCCGCCGTAGCCGCCTTCGGTGCCGGTACCCGGCTGGAATCTTTGCTGCTGATTGTGGTGATGGGGCTCTCTTCCAGCCTGGTGCCCTTTATCGCCCAGAATCTGGGCGCCGGTCAGAAAGAGCGTGCCCGTGAGGCATTGCTGCTGGCGCTGAAGTTTGTGCTCCTGTTCCAGACCCTGCTGTATATTCCGCTGGCGCTGCTGGCGCCGCAAATTGCCGCCCTGTTCAGTACCGACCCTCAGGTGCTGGAATGGCTCAGCTTCTATATTCTGGTGTTGCCCGCCGCTTACGGCCCTCTTGGCGTGGTGATCATAGTGGCCACCTCGCTCAACGCCTATCACAGACCCATGGCCTCACTGGTGCTGAACCTGTGTCGCCTGTTCCTGTTGATGCTGCCACTGGCGGCGCTGGGCGCCTTCCTCGGTGGGGTAAAAGGCCTGATGCTGGCGCTGCCGGTAACCAACATACTCATGGGCATTGCCAGCTATTATCTGGCCAGCAATATCAGCGAGCCGCAGAAAATCAAATCTCCCTGCCCCAACGAGGGATAAGCGCTTGGCGACGCCAGAGAGCTGAGAGTATGTACGGCTGTGGTTGCCGCCACAGTATCCGAAAACTGACGCCGCGGCCACTGTTACGGCGCCTGTTCAAAGAGCTGCAGTAGCCACTGATACAGTGATAAACCACTGATAAATAAGTGATAAATTTTTCCAGCCAGCGCTGCAAGTTATGAGGGGTGAATAAAAAAGACCTTCCGAGCGGAAGGTCTTTTTTATCAGTGTTTGTGCCGATCACCTGCGCTGCCGGGCCGACTATCATCTTGGTCTGTTTTATCTTCCGTATCCTGCTGCTGATGGCCTTCATTACGCTGAGGGCTATTTTCACCTCGTTGAGGGCTATTTTCACCTCGTTGAGGGCTCTCTTCTTCCAGCTGAGGGCTCTCTTCTTCCAGCTGATGGCTCTCAGGACGCTTATCGGAAGGGTCGGCCTTGCGCTCAAACTCGCCCTCGAATACATCACCGCCTTGACCTCTTTGATGAGGTGGCTCAAAGGGGTTCGGACCGGCTCTGAATTGAGCGCTGGCAACCACCTTGAGCTGCATCCGCTGATAGAAATAACGCGCCAGCGGTGCCCTAGTGATAGGGGTCAGTAGAATAAGACCGATAAGGTCGGTAACAAACCCCGGAATAAGCAGCAGAATACCGGCCATGGCCAGCATCATGCCCTCGACTATCTCTTGCCCCGGCGCTTCACCGACGGCCAATTTTTTCTGTACCGACATCAGGGTACTCAAGCCCTGGCTACGAACCAGAGAAACACCGACCACCGCGGTGAGGATCACCAATGCCACAGTGTTCCAGCTGCCCAGGACTTCGCCAACCCGGATAAGCACCGAGAGTTCGACGACAGGGATCAGCACAAAGATGATCAACATTATCAGAAATGGCATGTAGGCCTCATTTTTTGCAGTAGTTGAAAACTAAATGGGGATAACCCGGTCTGATTTCAAGTCCGCAGCCTGCAGCGGGTTTGGCGCTTAAGCTCACTGTTTCAGCAAAGCCTTAATGCAAGCCTGCGGCAAAACACGTAAAGTAGACGCTCGATTTTAATCCCCTTGGCTTAAGTCAGGTTTAATTTAACCCGCTCATTATGGACATAAAATCTCAACAAGCGCTGCTGGTTTTTTGCAGTTGCCCGGATACAGACAGTGCCAAAAGCCTGGCCGCAACCTTGGTGCGCGAGTCGCTGGTGGCCTGTGCTCAGGTGAGCCAGACTGTGGATTCCTTTTATGTCTGGCAGGGCGAACTCTGCCAGGAGGCTGAAGTCAGTCTGCAGCTCAAGTGTCTGGCTAGCGCCTACCCCAGGCTGGAGCAGAGAATACTCGAGCTGCATCCCTATGAAGTACCTGAAATTATTGCTGTGCCCATCAGTCATGGGCTGCCCGCCTATCTGGATTGGATAAAAGACAACACTAAGCTATGAAGAAAATACTTACCCTGCTGCTAGGCAGCCTGTTGCTTCTCAGCCCACTGGTTCAGGCCGATGGGATCTTTGGCAATAAGCAATTCGATTTTCTCAAGAGTGAACCTGAGCTGATGCCCGTGGATCAGGCCTTTGCCTTCGACTTCAGTCAGCAAGGCAATAAGGTCAAGCTCAGTTGGGTGATAGCCGACGGCTATTACATGTACCGCGACAAACTCAAGTTCAGCATAGATGGCGGTGAACTGGGCGAGATAGCCCTGCCCCAGGGCAAGGGCCACACGGATGAGTATTTCGGTGAGCAGCAGGTGTACTACTCCTTCATCGAAATTCCAGTTGCCATCAAAGAGGCAGGTGAAGCCGCCAAGTTATCCGTCACCTTTATGGGCTGCGCCGAGGGCAAGCTCTGCTTCCCGCCGACCACCAGAGACGCCCTGCTTAAACCTGTGGCGGCCAATGATGGCATACTGCCCGATACCGACAAGAGTGCCGATGCAAAAGCGCCGGCTCCCAAGGGCCAGGCGGTAACCCAACAGGATAACCTGCTGGATAAACTGCTCTCCGGCGACAGCACCCTACTCAACTACCTGACCTTCTTCGTGTTGGGGATAGGTCTGGCACTGACTCCTTGCGTGTTCCCCATGTATCCCATTCTATCGGGGATCATTGTCGGCCAGGGGCAGAAAGTCTCCACCGGCAAGGCCTTTACCCTGTCGATGGCTTATGTGCAGGGTATGGCTATTACCTATTCGCTGCTGGGGTTGGTGGTGGCTTCGGCCGGCCTCAAGTATCAGGCGGCGCTGCAACACCCGGCTGTGCTGATCACCATAGCCATACTGTTTGTAGTACTCAGTTTGTCTATGTTTGGTCTCTATGAGCTGCGCCTGCCCGCCAGTTGGCAGCAGAGGATGAACAGCCTCTCCAATAAACAAAAGGGTGGCAATCTGTTGGGCGTGTTCGTCATGGGTGTGCTTTCGGGCCTGGTGGCCTCGCCCTGTACCACGGCGCCTTTATCGGCAGTACTCGTGTACGTGGCGCAAACCGGCGATCTGCTGCAGGGCTTTTTAACCCTCTATATTCTCAGCATGGGGATGGGACTACCACTGCTGCTGATAGGCACCTCGGGCGGTAAGTTGCTGCCGCGCGCCGGCACCTGGATGAACATAATCAAGCATGTGTTCGGCTTCCTGCTGGTGGCCGTGTCCATCATAATGCTGGGCCGTATCTGGCCTGGATTGGTGTCGGATCTCATGTGGTCTGTGTGGGCCATCGTCTTTGTCGGCTACCTGATGCACCAGAACAAGCTGAGCCAGTTCAACTGGAAACAGACAGTGCGCAGCGTGCTCCTGACCCTGCTGTTGCTGTCGAGCTTCTCCTATGGCTTCCAGGCGGTTATGAGCGCCATGGGCTACCACTTCATGGGGCAGCAGCAAGCCGAGCATCATACCTTCAAACGGATCAAGTCGCTTGAAGACTTCAAGAGCGAACTGGCGGATGCCAAGGCCGCCGGCAAGCCGGTGATGTTGGATCTCTATGCCGATTGGTGTGTGGCCTGTAAGGAGTTTGAGCAGATCACCTTCAAGAATGCCGAGGTTAAACAGCGGATGGAACAGATGGTGCTGCTGCAGGCCGATGTGACCGCCATGGATGAAACCGATGTCGCCCTGCTGGAAGCCTACGATGTGCTGGGGCTGCCGACACTGCTGTTTATCGATGAGCAGGGCCAGCTGAAAAATGAGCTGAGAGTGACAGGTTTCATGGCCCCGAAAGAGTTTGCCGCCCACCTGGACATACTGCTCGAAAATTAGTGTTCAGGGACCTTGGCAAAGGATCTAGGCTCTTTACTAAGGAGCACTAGTCTGTAGGCCCACCCGAAGCAGATATGGGACTTGCAGACACCTTACTTAAGCACCAATACTTTTGGAAAAGCGAACTTATCAGCAGATAAGTTCGCTTTTTTATTTAAATTTAATGCTCTTCTTATAGAATACCCTTCAAATAGCCATCATTTTTC
Organism: Shewanella sp. BJSY2023SW007; assembly: GCF_047314525.1. Lineage (NCBI taxonomy): Bacteria > Pseudomonadati > Pseudomonadota > Gammaproteobacteria > Alteromonadales > Shewanellaceae > Shewanella > Shewanella sp. BJSY2023SW007. The sequence goes on from NZ_JBKORL010000107.1 coordinate 7,442, forward strand.
CCGAAAGAATAAAAATGGAACCAGCAATTCTTGTTATTACCTTGGCCTGCGGCATGCTGGTCAACCGCATCAATTTACCACCGCTTATCGGCTATCTGGCTGCCGGCTTTGTGCTCTATACCTTGGGAGTAGACAATGACAGCCTGCCAATGCTTAACGAACTGGCCAACTTAGGGGTTACCCTGCTGCTGTTTGCCATAGGCCTCAAGCTGGATATCCGTAGCCTGTTCAAGGCCGAAGTCTGGGCCGGCTCCAGCCTGCACCTGATGTTATCCATGGTGATCTTTGTCCCTATTCTCAAACTGCTGGGGCTGGTTGGCCTGGTGCAATTGACCAATCTTACGGTCGAACAGCTGACCCTGCTGGCCTTTGCCCTGAGCTTTTCCAGTACTGTGTTTGCGGTCAAGGTGTTGGAAGACAAGGGCGATATGCAATCCCTCTACGGCCGGGTCGCTATAGGTATTCTGATTATGCAGGATATCTTTGCGGTATTGTTCCTGACCATTTCCAAGGGCGAGTTTCCCTCGATATGGGCGCTGGCACTTCTGTTACTACCGTTAGCCAAACCCTTGATATACAGAGCCTTTGATAAGGTCGGCCACGGTGAACTCCTGGTACTCTTCGGCTTGGTGATGGCTTTGGTGGTCGGCGCCTGGCTGTTTGAGTCTGTGGGGCTAAAACCGGATCTTGGCGCGCTGATCATAGGCATACTGCTGGCAGGACACAAAAAGGCATCCGAACTGGCCAAGTCACTGTTCTACTTTAAAGAACTGTTTCTGGTGGCCTTCTTCCTCACCATAGGTCTCAACGGTCTGCCGAGCGTGACAGATATTATGCTGGCTGTATTGCTGGTGACGCTGATCCCGCTGAAAATCCTGTTGTTTGTCTATATCCTCACCCGCTTCAAGTTGCGCTCGCGCACCTCTATGCTGGGCTCATTCAACCTGGGTAACTTCAGTGAGTTTGGCCTGATTGTGGCTGCGGTGGCCACCAGCAAAGGCTGGCTACCCTCTCAGTGGCTGGTGATCATTGCCGTGGCACTGAGCTTCAGTTTTGTATTGGCGGCACCACTCAACGCCATGGTGGGCAACATCTACCAGAAGTACCAGCAGAAGCTGGTGAAGCTCGAAAAGCACCCGCTGCACCCGGAAGACAGGCAGATCCCCGTGGGCAATCCGCGCTTCCTTATTCTGGGGATGGGGCGCATAGGCTCAGGTGCCTATGATGAGCTTAAGGCCAGATTCGATGGCGAGATTCTGGGTATTGAACACAAACAGGAGTTGGTGGATTTCCACCGCGAGCAAGGGCGTAACGTAGTGCAAGGTGATGCCTCGGATACCGACTTCTGGGAAAAACTCGACCGAGCTCCAGGGCTTGAGCTGGTGCTGCTGGCGATGCCGTATCATGCGGGTAACATGTTTGCGGTTGAGCAACTCAAGAAACTGAATTACCAAGGCAAAATCAGCGCCATAGTGCAATATGGTGATGAAGGTGTGGCGCTGCGTGAATCCGGCGTACACAGTGTTTACAACCTCTATGAAGCCGCCGGTGCCGGTTTCGTCGAGCATGTGGTCTGTGAACTGCTGGCGGCCGAAACCGTCAAGGAAGCCGACGCCAAGAAAGCGGTTTCCTGATACTCGGCGCAAGCGACAAGCGCCACTTATCAGTACCGGCTTTCAGCCTCACCCTGTCCACTCACGGCGGGTGAGGCTTTTTCCTTTCATCTTTCCGAATACCCCCAATCCCCCCTGGAATGCAACCGGGATAAAAATCTCACTTACACCTCAGTGACAGAAATGATATAACAACAAAAAAGCAGTCATTTATGTTGCTGTTCGAGCGTTTTTTTGCGGAATCCATAAGAGCATGTCGAATCCTGCCCCCAACGTTACAAAACTCTTTGTCAAAACCTTCGGCACCAAGCCCGATGCCCTGTATCAGGCCCCCGGACGGGTCAACCTTATCGGGGAACACACAGACTATAACGAAGGTCTGGTGCTGCCGGCGGCAATCAACTTTCACACAGTGATCGCGGTCAAGCGCCGTGACGACGACAAGTTCCGCGCCGTATCAGGTGCCTTTCCCGGCATTTTTGAATGGCACTATGGCGATGAAGGCAGCATGAACGAGGATGAGGGCTGGGTCAGCTACCTCAAGGGCTTTACCTCGGCCATGGCCCAAAGTGGTCTGCCGGCTCGTGGCCTGGACCTGGCAGTGATCGGCAATGTGCCCGCCAACGCCGGATTGGCCTCGTCGGCCTCGCTGGAAATCGCCTTCGGCACCGCCATCAATGACACCAGTCAACTGCACTTGTCGCCACTGGCCATAGCACAACTGGCACAGCGGGGTGAAAACCACTATGTCGGCCATAGCTGCGGCATTATGGATCAGATCACCTGTGCCATGGCCGAAGCCGGTGCAGCGCTGCTGATCGATTGCCTGGATCTGGACTGCGAAAGCGTGCCCTTCCCCGAGGATATCAGTCTGCTGATCATCAATTCCGGCCTACCCTCCATCGCTCACAACAAAGAGTTTGGCGAGCGCCGCTTGCATTGCGAACAGGTGGCCGGACATTTCGGATTGGATACCCTGCGCCACTTGTCGCTCAGGGCGCTGCAAAGCGCCGAGGATGAACTGGACCCGGTTGCCTTTCGCCGCGCCCGCCATGTGATCAGTGAAAACCAACGCACCCAGAGCGCCTGTCGCGCCCTGGAGCAGGGCGATATCGCCAGGCTCAGCAAACTGATGGCCGAATCGCACCGCTCGATGCGCGATGACTTTGAAATCAGCCATCCGGCAATTGATACCCTGGTGGAATTGATAACCGAAGTCGTCGGCGAACGCGGTGGAGTACGAATGACAGGCAAGGGCTTTGGCGGCTGCGTCATCGCCCTGGTGGAACATGAGTTGACCGACAAGGTGATCGCCGCCGTCGAACAGCAATATCCGGCCAAAACCGAGCTGGAGGTCAGTGTGTACCTGTGCAGCCCCAGCGACGGAGCCAGCCGCCTGGACTGAGTTGTAGCCCTAAAGCCAAAAGGAAGTAGCAGATGATACGTTTCAGCGCGCTCGACAATTGGGAAGATCCCCGCGGCGGACAGATAGAAAGACTCAGAATCGATAACGGCATTCTGGCACTGGAAGTGCTCAGTCTCGGTGGCATTATTCGCTCACTGTGGGCACCGGATCGCCACGGTGAACGAACCAATATCGTGCTTGGCTGTGACTCTGCGGCCGATTATCTGGCTCAGGACGCCTGTTTGGGCGCCGCTGTAGGGCGTTACGCCAATCGCATCAAGCAAGGTCAAATCAACTACCGCGGCAAGACTTTTTCTCTGGATAAGAACTTCAACGGCCACTGTCTGCACGGCGGCCGCGAAGGCTTTCATCGGCGCCAGTGGCAACTGGGCACATTGCCGGACGGGGTGCGCCTTAGCCTGATAAGCCCGGATGGCGACATGGGCTTTCCCGGAGAATGCCGGGTACAACTGGACTATCGCCTGGCGGGCAACAACCTGTTTGTGGAGTTTATGGCCTCAAGCAGCCAAGACTGCCCGGTGAGCCTGACCCAGCATAGCTATTTCAACCTCGATGGCCGGGCAGATATCAGTGAGCACCAGTTGCAACTCGATAGCAACAAAGCCCTGGCAACCGACTCTGAAGGCATTCCCAGCGGTATAATCGATACCCAAGGCGGCATATTGGATCTCAGTCAGGGCAAGGCACTCAAGATGCTGCTTGGACAGCCGGAACTGGCCGGCGGCCAAGGGCTGGATCACTGCTTTATCAGCCGGCAACAGAAAGATGAGCTCTGGCGTGTGGGCCGTTTGAGCGCGCCGCTATCCGGTCGCGGCCTGACACTGTATACCAATCAACCCGGAGTGCAGCTTTACACAGGCGCCGGGCTCGAAGGCGTCAAGGGTCGTAAGGGCCAGGCGATGAAGGCCTGGCAAGGGGTCTGTCTCGAGCCACAAATGCTGCCGGACGGCGCCAATCAGCCACAGCTGCACGGCGATCCCTGGATAACGCCCGGACAAATCTATCATCATTTGAGCCGCTACGAGTTCGACACCCAGGCATGACCAAACTCTATTTCAACGCCGAGGATCTCGGCCAGATCAGCATAGGCGCCTTTGCCTTGTCCGTGCCCATCTCCTTTTCCGAGGAAGCCTGGATGCTGGCGGCCAATCTGCCGGTGCTGAATCTGGTACTGGTGGTGGTATTAAGCCTGAGCTTTATCGCCCTGTTTGCCTATCAGAGTGTGTTTCAGGCCAATATCAAGGCCAGGGTGTGGGGATTTTGGCTGCGGATCCTGCTGGCTTATGCCCTGACCTTGCTGGTGGTGAGTGTCGTCTTACTGGCCCTGGATAAATGGCCATTATTGAGCGATCCCTTACTGGCGCTGAAGCGCACCCTGCTGATCGCCATGCCTGCCTCTATGGGCGCCATCATAGTCGATAGCTTCGATAAAGAATAATCGGCTATCCAATAGCTAATGTCAGTATTCGACTGTCCGGTATACCCGGGCCACCGCTTCAGTAAACTGAAGACGGACGGCCGGGCAGAAGGATATCAGTCGTCGAAGCTGTCATCCCAATCGTCATCGAAATCATCACCCATGTTGTCGGTTTCAACCTCGACCTCAGGTTCCGGCTTGGGCTTACGCGCCGGAGCGCTGTCTTTGACGTTGTTCAGATTGACTCTGGCCTGCTGCTTTTGCATAAACTCGCTGCGGACCGCTTTGAACGCACTACCGAACTCACGCTCGGCAGCCTTGGCTTCATCCTCACCCAGCTCATGCAAGTTGGGTTTAACTATATCTTCCACATATTCAATAATCGCATTGCGCTGAGAGTTGAACAGGTAGATACGTCCAGGAGAGGCTTCGGGTAACTGATTGTCATGGACGACGATAGCATTGCCACGTGCGGTTCTGAGCTCGCCATACCAAACTTGTTTCTTTGCAGTGTTATACATATATGCCAATACCCTTAAATCAACACATACACCAGAGAAGTTGCCAATAAGTCGCTGCGCTTTGTGCCTAGACTTGCTCACGCCTTCCCTAAAGTTTTTCGGCCAAAGAAGCGCACTACTGCTCACTTTGCCACAAATAGGTTTCCACCTTTGGAAGGTGGCGTTTTCAAGTGCGTATTCTTACAGAATCTTTCCGAGAATCAATGCTGCAAACCGTGATTTTTCCAACTAAATAACGATTAATTTTTCATGACAGCACCCTAGAGTGCTCTCACAAAGGACTTTAGCCGAAATTTCCACCAGGGCAAGTTGAATTTTGCACGCAAACGCCTTAAGGCTGCATGTTACAGCCAACCAGCAACAATGAAGAAAAAGCTGCCGAAGGAATATTCAGCAGCCATAGGGAGTGGCGCGTCAGTAGCTACTTACTTCAGTGTCAGCACCACCTTGCCCGAGTGATTGCCGGATTCCAACAAGTGATGTGCAGCAGCGCAATCTTGCAGCGAAAAACGGGCAAAGATATGGGGCTTCAGGGCACCTTCATTCAATAACGGCCAGACCTTGGCCTTGAGTTCGGCAGCAATTGCCGCCTTGGCCGCGACGCTTTGAGGCCTTAAGGTTGAGCCGGTCCAAACAATGCGTTTGGCCATCAGGCGAAAGATATCCACTTCAGCCCTGGCTCCCCTTTGCATGGCAATAGACACCATGCGGCCATCACAGGCGAGTACCTTGAGGTTCTTGTTGGCAAAGTCGCCGCCAGCCATATCCAGCACCACTTCGACCCCCTTGCCTTGGGTCCAGTCCAGTACAGGTTCAACAAAATCTTGTTGTCGATAATCGATCGCCAGCTCGGCTCCCAGTTGCCGACACCAGGCGCATTTCTCCGGGCTCCCGGAAGTCACCAGTACTCTGGCACCAAAAGCCTTGGCCAGGGCAATGGCGCTGCTGCCGATGCCGCCCGAACCGCCGTGAATGAGCACTGTCTCGCCTGGCTGTAACCTGGCTCGCATAAACAGATTGCCCCACACGGTAAAGAAGGTCTCGGGAATCGCAGCGGCCTCTTCCAAGCTCCAGCCCTTGGGCACAGGCAAGCAATGACCCGCCCAGGTAAGCACATACTCACTGTAACCACCACCCGGCACCAGGGCACAGACCGCTTGTCCGGTCTGCCATTGGTCTACGCCTTGCCCCAACGCGACTATCTCACCGGCTACTTCCAGTCCCAGCACGGGAGAAGCGTCTGCAGGGGGCGGATAGTTGCCCTTGCGCTGGGCCAAATCCGGACCATTGACACCGGCCGCAGCCACCTTGATCAACACCTGCCCCGGGCCGGGAGTAGGGATCTCGGCATCAGCCAAATAGAGCACTTCCGGTTGCCCTGGAGTATCAAAAATAACCTGTTTCATTACTGCTCCTTGATGTAGGGAAGAGCCGAACCACAGCTTATATTTGCCTTTAACTCGGTTCAGTGCAAATCTGGCATAGAGTCATGGCGGCCATTGTCTCGCCGCGTTCGGCAATCTCAATATTTGAACAGTTATGATGCCCCAATACCAAGCCTCGCAACCGCCATACGTTAAACCCGCATAAAAAAACGCTGCAAAAGCAGCGTCTTTGAACGATTGAAACAGCGGAAATTAATGTTAATTCAGCGCTGGATCAGATAACGGATAGTCGGGCCGTTCTGTTCTATCTCCAGCACCTTGTAACCGTGGTTCTTGGCATCCAATGGAATATTGTTGATCGACTGTGGGCAGTCGCTGATCACTTCCAGAATTTCACCGGGTTTGAGCTGGGGCATGGCCTCCAGGGTGGCAACGGCGGGATAAGGACAGGGTTCACCAACCATATCCAATTGGTAATCAGGAGTATATTGGCTCATTACGCGGCCTCCGCAGTCAGTTGTGCATCCCGTTTGGCTTTACGGGCAAAGAATTGTTTTTCCCAGGCGAGCATGGCGACAAACGCCAGGCCCAGCATCAGGTAGGTGGCCAGCAAGCCGCCCTTGTCCCCCAAGCTGGAAAGCAGGTTGACCTTGTCCCAACTGGTGGCCAGTGGTTCGGCCAAGTCGTCCCAGTAGTAGGCCAAAATAGTGGAGCCAATGACGTTACCCAGGCCAACCCACCAGAAGTGCACCTGCCCTTCCACGGCGCGGTACATCCAACCGGTTTCGCAGCCACCGGCCAGCACTATACCGAAACCGAACAGCAAGCCACCGATAACCGCGTTGGGACCAGCCCACATGATCTTGGGTGAAACCCCTAGTTGCACATAGCTGTAAATCCCTATGGCACTGACCGCCATACCTATGATGATCGCCTTGGCCATATGGGTACGGCCGGTGATCCACATGTCGCGAAATGCCGAGGTAAAGCAGATCTGTGCCCTTTCAATCAGCAGACCGAAACCGACACCGCAAAGCATGGCAATACCCAGCTTGGGTGCGTTGAACAGGGTCAGGAGTCCCCAACCGACTATGCCGATAAACACCAGCATACCGATACGAAAACGCCTTCTGGCCTGGTTTTCATCCTGCTTGACCGAGCTGGCCTTGGTGACCTTCTTCAGCGCCACCGGAATGCGGAACATGGGCAGCAAGGTGAACCTGGCGCCAAAGTAAGAACCGGCGGCAGTGGCCAGCGCGAAGAACCAGGCATGCAGCGAGAACTGCGGAATACCGGTAAAGAAGGCCGCCAGGTTACAACCCATGGCCAAACGGGCGCCGAAGCCGGCAATGATGCCGCCAACCAGGGCCTGCATGATGCGCACCCGGCTCTGTGGCATTCTGAGCTTGACGTTATTGGCCCATAGCGCCGCGGCGATACAGCCACCGAACATGCCGATAATCATCATGCCGTCGATACGATCCAGCGGCGTACCGGCCAGACCTATCACCTTGAAATAACCCCAGGTTTCCGGCTCGGCACCGAACATTTGCAGCAAGTGGCCACCCCAGCGAGTGAATTCGCCGGTCACGGCCCAGAAGGTACCGGTCAGACCAAAATAGTAAGTGGAAAGAATACCAGCAGCGATAACAGCCGGCATGGGAGCCCAAAAACGGACCAGATATTGTTGTTTAAATTGTTGCCATGTCATGTCATTACCCTAATGAACGAGACCTTGCCAAAACGGACACTGGGTGTCCGTCAACCATTTTGTAAGGTGCGAACAAACAGCCCACAGCAACTGACCTGTCGCACCTTATTTCATGCCTTTACGGCGATAAAACCGCTGGAGTGCAGCAAACGACGGCTGTCTGGCATCATCAAAGCACTAAAGACCGGCCGAAACTGGGTTCCGACCGGCCATAAACAGTGTTTAACAACGATGATGAGCAGACAGTAGGCGCTGTGCTAAAGAAAGGGCGAACAAGTCCCGCGAGGACTTTGTCTTTACTTACTTAAATGGCCTTGGCCAGGCGATCGCGGCTCAACCCCGTCAGTCTGTGACCATGGGTGTAGAGCGTCGCACGACCGTTGCGGCAAAAGCCCACCAGCGTGATGTTGCTCTTCTCGGCCAACTCCAACGCCAGTGAGGTCACGGCGGACATGGCAAAAAGAATCTGAATATTGGCACTGGCAGCCTTTTGCACCATCTCGAAACTGGCTCTGCTGGTCAATAAAACCGCGATTGGCCGCTCGGCATGTTTCTGTGAAAAGGCACCGATTAACTTATCCAGTGCTATATGTCTTCCAATATCTTCATAGGCATCAATAATATGCCCATCATTATTTAAACCCATTGCAGCATGGGTGGCGCCAGTTAATTTAAAATGCTGTTGATTGTCCTTAACAAAATTCAAAGCAACCTTTAAATTGTTGATATTAAACTCGGCACCATTATCAACTCGAATAACAGGTTTAACCGCTTCTTCAAGTTGGGCAACACCGCAAAGTCCACAACCGGTTCTACCGGCCATATTGCGTCTTTGTTGCTTTAATTCCATGAAACATCTTTGGGTTATCTCAATCTGAACCAGCACACCTTCCTCGGTATATTCCAGCTCAACACCCTTGATTTCATTTATGTTTCTAACTATGCGCTCCGACAGAGTAAAGCCGATAGCAAAGGCTTCAAGATCCTGCGGACTGGCCAACATTACTGTATGGGAAATGCCGTTATATACCAGGGCGATTCTCACTTCGTTCGCTAAATAGTCAGTTAATTCCGAAGCCTGCCCTTGTTCCATAAGGGTGACTTGTTTCTCGGTGACAACGTCATGCGAATAATAATCCATAAGTACCCTCTGAACCTATCTAAATAATAAAAATTTACAGACTTTAAAATAAAATAAGAGCTATATCACAAACTCATAAAGTAAATAAAAACAGGGTTGCTTCAACTGAATTCATTTTCTATTATCTCCCTGTCTTTCGATGGAAGAACGTCGTCTCCGGTGAGGCGTCCGGACTTCAAATCCGGGTGGGGCTGCCAGCAGTCCCGGGTAGGTTCGACTCCTATGTTCTTCCGCCAATCTTCATGGGACCAGAAAAGTTCAGCGTCCCGGATCTCCCGACTGTTACTGCGATATTTCCTGCGGGTAAAACCGCTGCGATCGAAAAACTCCAACAGTTGGATACTCACTTTGCGACCAAGACCTATCATCGCCTTGAACTCAGCGGTTTCCAGTTGCCCCTTTTGCGCTAAATGACCGCGAATAAGATCGGCGTAGTGACACAGCTTACTGCTGAGCAGGTATCTGTCTTTCACCACGGCGGTAATAAACCCTTGCTGCACCAACTGGAAACACAGCGGCCGCAGCTCACCCGGCTCCAGCTCAAGATATTCGGCCATCTCAGTCACCCACACAGGAGTATCCTGCTGTTCCAGCCAGGGGGATAAACGCTGCCAACAGGCTTCGGCTTGAGGGTCCAAGGTCATTCTGTGCTGCGGTAACTGCAACAAGGCGCCGCGCAGCACCATGCGGCGATCGCGACAGAGGCGCTCCAGGATCAAACTGGCCAGTGGCAAGGGGAACTTGCTGTGACTCATACGCAACAGGCGATTGCGCCCCAACCCCAATTGATCCGGGTGCTGCTGATGGTATTGCTCCAGCAGTGACAAATAGAGCTGTTGCTCGGCTTCCAGCAGTTCAGGTGCCAACAGGAAACCGCCGTGGCGGCTGAGTCCGGCCTCCTGAATGAGTCGAGTCAGACCGGCTTCAGTCAGTTGCCAGCGCCAGGCCAAGTCAGCCACAGCCAAGGCCTGCTGTTTACCTAGGTAAGCCAGTGCAGTGGCCGGTGTTTCGGCATCGGCGAGACAGCCAATAAGAGCGAGCCGCTCGTCGGTGCGTTTCTTGCGATTGGGAACTGTCAGCGCCAGCACTCTACCGGCGCCCAGGGTGTGCTTGCCACTGGCGTGACGCAGCACTATAGGGTCGTCCTGACATAACAACAGCGGCTTATCCAGCACCAGCTCAGCCAGGCAGTAGCCGCGCTCATCGGCCTCGGTTAACTGGGATATGCGTCCCAGAGTATGATCGGCGCCGTGGTGGCAATGTACGCTCTGCCAGTGAGTCACAGGTTCAAAGGCGCGGATCTGCACCACAGGGCGACCACAGGCGTCCGGCTGGGGCAAACTACTGAGCCAATCGCCGCGTTGCGGCGCCCTGTGGTTATCAACACCACTGAGATTGAGGGCGACCCGGGTGCCCGGCAACGCCGTCTGCGACTCCTGTCCCTGGCAGTGAATGCCGCGGATCCTCAGCTTGTCTTTCTGACCCGAGCTATAAAGGTTATCACCAACATTGGCACTGCCACTGATCACTGTGCCCGTGACCACCCAACCGGCGCCTTTGACACTGAAGGCGCGATCCAGGGTCAGGCGAAAGGCCTGCTGCGCGTCTGCGGCAACGCAAGCCTTCTCATGCTGCAGCTCGCTCGCTGCCAGCGCCAGAATATGGTCCCTCAGCGATTCAATCCCCTGGCCATTGCTGGCCGAAACGCTAAACACACCGGAGGCCTTGAGGGCAAACTCACAGAGCAGAGCCTCACTCTCTGCAACCACTTCATCGATGCGGGCCCGCTCCACCAGGTCACTCTTGGTAAGCACCAGTGTCAGGCTCTCAAGCGGCAACATGGCTAAAATCTGCAGGTGTTCGCGGGTCTGCGGCATCACGCCGTCATCACAGGCCAGCACCAAGAGCGCGTGTCTGGCATGACTGACGCCCACCAGCATGTTGTTGATAAACTTTTCATGACCCGGCACATCGATAAAGGCCAGCCGTTGTTCGTCGGCAAACGACATAAAGGCATAACCCAGATCTATGGTCATGCCGCGGCGTTTCTCTTCCGGCAATCTGTCGGTATTTTGCCCTGTCAAGGCCCGAATAAGACTGGTCTTGCCATGGTCTACATGGCCAGCGGTTACCAAGATCACAGCGACACTCCCAAGGTGCTCAGCTCGGCCAGCAGCTCGGCTTCATCGTCGACCCCGCGCAGATCCAGCAGCAGTTGCTCATTGCTGATCCGGCCGATCACCGGCCGTTCGGCCTGCTTGAAATGTTGCTCAAGCTCAATCAGGCTAGCCCCCGGATTGGCACTGAACGCCAGTGCCACCGAAGGCAGGAAGGTATCCGGCTGTGAGCCGCTGCCCACCTGGGTGCGGCACTCCACCAGCTGCAGTTGATAACCGGGGGCAAACAGGGGCTGCAACGCCTGGTGCAAACGGCTGCCAAGCAGCTTGAGTTGCTGCTGACTGCGGCCGAACTTGACCATCATAGGCAGTTCAGTATCCAGGGTTTCAGGGTTGAGATAGTGGATCAGTGTGGCTTCCAGCGCCGCCAGAATCAGCTTATCGCAGCGCAGCGCCCGCTTGAGCGGATGGCTTTGCAACTTATTAATAAGCGACTGTTTGCCGACTATTAATCCCGACTGAGGGCCACCGAGCAGCTTGTCGCCGGAGAAGCTCACCAAATCGACGCCATCGGCCAGCATCGCCTGCGGAGTAGGTTCCTGCTTGAGCCCGAAGCGGCGCAAGTCGGTGAGCGAGCCGCTGCCGAGATCCGAGATCAGCGAAATATCGTGCTCGCGGCACAATGTCGCCAGCCGTGACTCTTCCACCGAGGCGGTAAAGCCCTGAATATGATAGTTACTGGTGTGCACCTTCATGATGGCGGCGGTGTTGTCGGTTATCGCCTGCTCGTAATCCCTGAGATGGGTTCGGTTGGTGCTGCCCACTTCCACTAACGTCACTCCGGCCTGACGCATGATATCGGGGATCCGGAAGGCGCCGCCTATTTCCACCAGCTCACCGCGGGAAACTATCACCTCTTTACCGGCGGCCACCGCCGACAGCATCAACAGCACGGCGGCGGCATTGTTGTTAACCACACAGCAAGCATCGGCGCCGGTGAGGCGGTGAATAAGCGAGCTGACGGCATTGTCTCTATGGCCGCGCTTGCCGGCCTGCAGCTCAAATTCCAGTGGGGTCGGGTAACGCATCACAGAAGTAACGGCCTCGATGGCCGCCTCGGACTGCTGCGCCCGTCCCAGGTTGGTGTGCAGCAGGGTGCCGGTGAGGTTCCATACCGGCCTTAAACTGTGGCGATAATCGCTGGACAGCTGATCAACCAAAATGCCATACAAGGCTTGGTGTGAGTGACACCAGTCGGGCAGGCGTTGCTCACGGCCTATCCCGGCTCTTGCCAGCCGAAGTTGTCCATCCAGCGCCTGTTTGACGGCGGCCTTGCCAAAGCGGCTCAGCAGCGGAGCCAGTGCTGGCTCGGCCAGCAGGCTATCCATGGAAGGCAAAGCCCGATAGAGGTCTTTGAGGGTATCGGCAGTTTGGGTCATCATCTGTTTCATCATTGACTGAATAAAGGGAGGGCCTAAGCCCTCCCGGCTTTCGTTACTAACGAGCTAGTTACTCGCTGTCTTCCGTCTCGTGAGCCAGCAACAAGGGATTGACTGTGGTGGCACCATAGCCTTTCTCATTGAGCTGACTGTCGAGCATCAGGGTTGCCAAATCGTCGGCGGCCACATCCATTAGCGGTGACTTTTCGAGGAACATCATCTTGGTATAACCATGACAAGCCTCGCAGCTTTCGATGCGAACTTCGGCCTGATAGTCGTCCAAAGACCAGAGGGTCATTTCCTTGTCATGCCCGCAGCAAGTGCAATGGGCACGTATGAAGTGCCACTCGCTCTCACACAGGCTGCAATGCAGATAACGCAAACCGGCTCTGGGTTCATCGACTATCACGCTGGCAACCGGATGACTGCCACAAACCGGACACAGGCTCTGCTGTTTGACCTGGCGCTGATCCATGCGCTGAATGACTGCCGGCGCCCAGTGAGACCAATAAAGCCCCATGGCAGCCCACAGAAACAGACTGAACCTGGCGGGCACTGCACTCAGGTTGCCCTGACGCAGCGCCTGCCCCCAGGCACTCAATTGCTCGGGCGCCTGTTGCATCAAAAGACGCAGCACCCGGGCGACCGACTCATCCACCTGAGGCAGGAGTTCACTGAGCAGTTGCTGCAGCAAACTCTGCCAATAGCTGTCGGCACTGGGGCCCAAGTCTGCGAGGGGCAATCCCTCGGACTTGTCCCAGGCGGGAGGAAGGCCGAAGTCTTCCTCCACCGCCAGTTTGGCCTGTACGGCGACCAAACGGCGACACAGCTCCAGGTAATCAGCCAGCGGCGAGTCCTTGGCCAACACTTCCAGACGCTTGGCTCTGCGCAGATAAACGCTGACAGGATCGGCGGCTTTCAGAGGTTTGAGCTCCAGCGGCGACTCGCTGCCGGGGGCCAGGGGTATCTCGGCTGTTTGACTCATTTAGTGTTTCTCCGCTTCCGAATCTTCTTCCAGCATTCTGGGGTGGTGCTTACGGCACCAGGCCTTGGAGACCTTGCCGTAGAGCATGCCCGCAACCGAACCTTCTACCCAGGTCGCCATCCAGAAGTGCACCATCACGAAAATCAGCATGATGAGGGCACAGATGGCATGCACCAAAATCGCCCAGCCAATGGTTGTGGCTGAGAAATAAGGTGCAAAATAGGGCTGCCACATGATGAAGCCTGTCACCGTCAGTCCGATGGAGGTCACCACGAAAGCACGGAACAGCACCTTTTGCCCAGGGTTGTAATGGCCGATAGGCGGGATCTTGTCCTCGTTCTCAAACATCACATCCTTGATGGACAGCATCCATTTCAGGTCGTTCTTCTCCCACTTGTTGTGATGGTAGTAACGCACCAACATCAACATCAGCGGCAGACACATAAACAACCCGGCAATGGGGTGAACGAAGCGCGCCAATTGAGGCGTGCCCGCAATAGCCCCCATCCACTGGAAGGAAGGATAAAAGAACGAAAACCCGGTCAGAAAGGTGACCAAACCTGCCGCCACAATGAACCAGTGGCAGATGCGGTCAAACAGCTTATGACGCACTATCATCTCTTGCTTGTGATGCTTGCTCATTTGCCGTCCTCCTCTTTCTGAGCCGCTTGCTGATCTTCCTCAGGCGGCTGATAACCGGGTTGATCCTCTTCGACTATGTTGCGGCCAACGGTGATCTTGTGCAGACAAGCCACGGCGGCGGTTGCCAGGATCCCAACTGTACCCAAAGGCTTGACCCAGTCCTGCCACAGAGTGACAGACAGTGGGATCTGCGGATCTTCCGGCATGTTGTAGCTTTCAGGCTGAGTGACATCGTGCAATATCATCATCATCGCTGTGCCACCCACACCTTCCGGGTTGTACAACCCGGCCTTGGCAAAGCCACGCTCCTTGAGCTCGGCCACCCGCTTGTCGGCATAGAACAACATGTCTTCACGAGTACCGAAGCGCAGTGCGCCTGTGGTACAGGTCTTGACGCAAGAAGGCTCCAGCCCGACCGCCAGGCGGTCGGAACACATGGTGCACTTGTAGGCCTTGTTGTCCTTGGGGTCGATTTTAGGGATATCGAACGGACAGGCACTGGCGCAGTAACCGCAACCAACACACTTGTCTGAATCGAAATCCACTACCCCGTTGGCGTGCTGCACAATGGCGCCTGCGGTCGAACACGCCTTGAGACAGGCGGGATCGGCGCAGTGCATACAAGCTGAGTGAGTGAACTGCCAGCGCAACTTGTTGCGCTCGTCCATCACCTCGTTGTACTCCATCAAGGTCCAGACCTGGCCGGAGAGTTTCATCGGGTTTTGATAACTTCCCTCGAAACTGCCCACTTCTTCACGCAGATCGTTCCATTCGGAACACGCCACCTGACAGGCCTTACAACCGTTACACTTGGTCGCATCAAACAGTTTTGCAACCTGCTTGATATCACCAATCCGAGTTTGCGATGCCGGCGTTGCCGCTGAGGTGCCTGAGCGTCGAATAATATCTTGTGTTGCCATTATCAGACCTCCGCCTTCTCAACGTTCACCAGGAACGCTTTGTACTCAGGAACACCCGTGTTGGCATCACCCATCTCTGTGGTCAGCACGTTACAGGTATATGCCTTCTTGGTGAGGGCGTTATGACTACCGTGACGTGGAATACCCAGGGTGTGTACCGTTTGACCATTGACTTGCAGTGGCTGCAAACGCTTGGTCACCAGAGCCTTGGTAAAGATGTGGCCACGCTTGGAGCTCACCTTCACCAAATCACCATTCTTGATGCCTTTTTCTGCTGCCAACTGCTCGTTCATTTCCACAAAGGTCTCTGGCATGGAGATCGCCGCCAAACGGCAGTGAGTCGTCCAGAAGTTAAAGTGTTCAGTGAGCGAGTATGTGGTACAGGCGTAAGGGAACTCCTCTTTGGTGCCTATGGTTTCTTTCACACCCTCAAACCAACGCAGCACTGGGCTGTGCACCACTTTAGGATGCAATGGGTTGGTCCCGATTGGTGATTCCACCGGCTCATAGTGCTCAGGGAACGGCCCTTCTTTCAGCAGCTTCAGGGCGAACAAACGGCCCACGCCTTCTGCCTGCATGATAAATGGGTGCGCGCTGTCCTGTGGATTGAGCTTGGCGTTGAAGTCAGGCACGTCTATGCCTTCCCACTTGCCATCTTTCCACTCGACTATGGTGCGGTTTGGATCCCAAGGCTTACCGTTGACATCACAAGAGGCGCGGTTGTAGAGCACTCGGCGGTTGGCAGGCCAAGCAAATGCCCATCCCGGGGTAACCCCCTTGCCGGATGGATCATGGTTGTCGCGGCGTGCCATCTGGTTGCCTTTTTCGGTCCAGGAACCGGCATAGATCCAACAGGCACAGGCGGTGCTGCCATCGTCCTTGAGTTCACTAAAGCTGCTCAGTTGACGGCCGGTGTTAACATCGTATCCGTTCAACTCTTTGGTCAGCTCCACCGAGCTTGGGTTATGCGGATCGGCATAGTCCCACTTGACCGCTTCCACAGGCTCAGGCAGTTTGCCGCCCTCTTCGCGATACAGCTTTTTCAGCTCCAGCAAAATGCCGGCCACGATTTCCGAGTCAGGCATGGATTCACCGGGAGCATTGGCACCCTTGTAATGCCACTGCATCCAGCGACCCGAGTTGACGATAGAACCTTCTTCCTCGGCAAAACAGGTTGTGGGCAGACGGAACACTTCCGTTTGGATACTGGCGGTATCAACTTCGTTGTAATCCGGCTCATTTTGCCAGAAGGTTGCAGTTTCAGATGCCAAGTTATCCAATACGATCAGGTACTTGAGCTTGCTCAGCGCCTTGAGGTTCTTGTTGCGGTTAGGCATAGAGTTAATCGCGTTAACCCCCTGCACAATACAACCGTTGATCTGACCGCGATACATCATGTCGAGATAGCGGCCAAAGTCATACATCTGATCCCACTTAGGCAACCAGTCATAACCAAAGTCGTTTTCAGCTGTGGCATGCTCGCCCCAGAAGCCCTTCATTTGCGAAATAAAGAACTTGGGATAGTTTTGCCAATAGTTGGTTTGACCCGGACGCAACGGCTTAGGCGTATAGTGGCCCAGATAAGTCTGCAGATTGACGTCTTTATCATTGGGCAGCTTAAGGTAGCCCGGTAAGCTCTGACACAGCAGACCCATATCGGTCGAGCCCTGAACGTTGGCGTGACCACGCAAGGCGTTAACCCCACCGCCCAACTGGCCAATGTTACCCAACAGCAACTGCACCATCGCCATGGTACGAATGTTCTGCGCACCCTTACTATGGTGAGTCCAGCCCAGGGCATACATAAAGGTCGCCGCCCTGTCTTTGGTGTAAGTGCTGCCAATCGCCTCACAGACCACTTGGTAGTCGTCTACCGGTGTCCCTGTGATGTTGCTGACAGTGGCAAAGTCGTAACGTTCTACGTGCTGTTTCAGCAGGTTCCACACACAACGTGGATGCTCAAGGGATTCATCCACCTTGGCATAGCCGTTTTCGTCGAGTTGATAGAACCAGGATTCTTTATCGTAGTCGCCCTTCTCTTCATCAAAACCTGAGAACAGACCTTCGTGGAATTCAAAGTCTTCCCGCACCAGATAGCTGGCGTTGGTATAGGCCTTCACATAATCGAAGTTGATCTGGTTGGTGGAGATCAGATAGCGGATCACACCCAGCAAGAACGCAATGTCTGTGCCTGAGCGGATAGGAGCATAGTGATCGGCCAAAGCAGCACTACGGTTGAAACGAGGGTCAACCACAATCAATTTGGCATTGTTATGTTGCATAGCTTCCGTGACCCAGCCGAAACCGACAGGGTGCGCTTCTGCAGCATTACCGCCCATAATGATCACTACATTAGAGTTCTTGATGTCGATCCAGTGGTTGGTCATGGCACCGCGCCCAAATGTTGGAGCAAGACTTGCTACCGTTGGGGAGTGTCAGTTACGTGCAATGGTATCGATGGCGACTAAGCCAAGAGAACGAGCAAACTTTTGAGTCGCAAAACCACTCTCGTTCGCCATTCCGGATGAGGTCATCATCCCTGTGGTCAACCAACGGTTGACTGTTACGCCATCGGCGTTTTTCTCAATCAGGTTGGCATCACGGTCGTCTTTCATCAAACGGGCAATACGCTTGTAAGCTTCGCCCCAACTGATGCGCTTCCATTCATTACTGCCCGGAGCGCGATACTCAGGGTACTGCAGACGGTGCGGACTGTTGACATAGTCCACCAGGCCTGCGCCTTTAGGGCAGAGCGCCCCACGGTTTACCGGATGATCGGCATCACCTTCAATATGAAAAATGGCATGTTCAGAGTTTTTGCCACCGCTGCCTTGGCTATACATAAGCAAGCCACAACCCACCGAGCAATACGGGCAGTTGTTGCGGGTCTCTTTAGCTCTGAGTAGTTTGAATTCCCGAACTGCAGCATAAGCCTTCTCGGACAACAACCCCAGCGCAGATATGGCTGAAGTTGCCGCCCCGGCAGCGCACAGTTTGAAAAACTGACGTCTGTTCATAGCGTCCTCACACTCTTGTCGTTATGAGTTTTGATTGGGGTCGCAACCCTTGGCTGCGACCAGCCAAGTGCAGTCGAATCAAAGACCACACTCTGTGTAAGATTATCCTTAAAGACACTCAGGATAACAAATAATGACACGAGACCAAGATCACAAAGGGGTAGCTATGACAAATTGAACCACAAACATAATAAAGATCAGAATTAAAACCCAAAAATCAAACAAGAAATAGCCTATACCACCAAAACGAACAAAAAATACACCAAAAGACATTTTGTCCAAACATATAGGTAAATTTTGTCCCAACAGCGAAAAAGGCAGGATAAAGCACCATTAACTGAGGTTCAATCGACGGGAAAGAGAAAAGGATAGTGCTAAAAAAGCCGACAACTAAGACAAGGGGAAATAACTGAATGAACGAATATAACAGATAAAACAAAGTATTACATCAGTAACACCTTTACACTATCTGCAGTAGCCAACCGGGGGAGCAGAATAACCGCCATCAAGTCAAATTGACCCACCGCCTAAAAAACCATCAAACACTAAACAACAGATAAGCCACTCACAAATGTAAAGATTGTCAATTTTTATCAAAAATATCCTGCCGCTATTGGCGAATCAGGCATAGCGGGCACTGACTTGAGACCCAAAGCTCATCTGTACCTATCAGGAAAGCATCTCAGTAAACCGTCCTCGGCTGCGGATGATATTGCTAAAGGCCTGGTCAGGTTCAAGGAGACGGAGCCAAACAAGCAATGGCCCGTTTTCGAGCTTCAAACTATTACCGCAAAAGAACAGCACCTATCGCTCGAGAGGCGCCAAGCAAAAAGCCACTGCAGTTGCAGTGGCTTTTTCTGGTATCAAGCACAAGTGCCTATCTCCAATAGACCTCAGAATGGGATATCATCATCCCAGCCGTCATCCAGATCCGGCGTGTAGTTCTGCTGTTGTGGCTGAGGCTGTGGTGCCGGACGCTGCTGTGGAGCCGCCTGTTGTGGCGCTGGCTGCTGTGGCTTGGGCGCATAACCTGAGTTCTGCTGCTGACCATAGCTTTGCTGCTGCGGCGCGTTGTACTGCTGCTGTGGTTGCTGCGGCTGTTGTGGTTGCTGAGCAGGCTTGGGCTGATAGCCGCCGGACTGCTGTGGCGCATTGTATTGAGACTGTGCCTGACCACCGCCGTAACCACCTTGGTTTTGGTTCATACCACCTTGGTTCATACCGCCCTGATTGCCGCCCTGGCTCATACCACCTTGATTTTGGTTACGGCCACCCAGCATCTGCATGGTACCGCCCATATCGACAACCACTTCAGTGGTGTACTTATCCTGACCGCTCTGATCTTTCCACTTGCGGGTCTGCAGCTTGCCTTCCAGATACACTTGTGAGCCTTTGCGCAGGTACTCACCGGCAATTTCAGCCAGCTTGCCGAACATGACAACCCTGTGCCACTCGGTACGCTCTTGCTGTTGGCCCTGTTGGTCCTTCCATGACTCACTGGTGGCCACTGTGATATTCGCTACGGCGTTGCCGTTTGGCATGTAGCGCACCTCTGGGTCCTGCCCCAGATTGCCCACCAGAATTACCTTATTAACACCACGACTGGCCATCGAAATCTCCTGCGATTTTCACTTAAACTTAGCTTAATTGACAGAGCCTAACACAGCTCTGGCTTGTCTTAAATCGAATTGATCGTTCACCTTGAGGTAAGCGACTCTTTCTTCCAAAACCACTATGGCTTCGGCAACCCCCGGCAATTGAGAAAGCTCGGCGGCCATCTTCTGCGCCTGCTCACGGCCACTCACTTGGGCCTCTAGAGTATAACTCTTGAGCAGCACAGGATTTTTCATTCCCAGGGTCAATGCCAGCCAGATAATCAGCAGCACCACTGCCACGCTAAACACTCCGGCAGCGCCCATGATTTGATAGGCGCCACCACCGAGCAAACCGCCACAGAAGGCGCCGAGAAACTGACTGGTGGAATACACCCCCATGGCAGAGCCTTTGGCTCCCACGGGACAAAATTTGGCGATCAGGCTGGGCAGCGAGGCTTCCAAGTAGTTAAAGCCGGTAAAGAAGGCCACTATGGCCAACGCCAACACCCAAAGACTATGGGAAAACAGCGCCATCGCCAGCAAAGAGGCCAGCATGATCAACAAAGCAAACTGAAACATCCCCTTGGTATTGTTGCGCTTCACGCCGATGATGATCAGCGGCACCATCAAAAAGAAGGCGCCGACAAAGGCCGGAAAATACAGCATCCAGTGCTTTTCTTTAACAAGACCTGCGTCCACCAAGTCCAGCGGCAATGCCACGAATACCGCCGTCAGCACCAAATGCAGAATAAAAATACCGGCATCGAGGCGAAACAACTGCGGATCTTTAAGCATATTTTTCAGCTTGCCCGGTTCCGCCATGGTATCGCCCTTGGGCGCATGGGCCACAGGGTTGGGCACCAGCAGTTGCACTATCAGCATACCCAGCAGCGCCAGGCCAGCAGTCAGGGCAAACAAGCCCGATAGCCCAAGATGCTGCGCCACCACAGGCCCCACCAGCAGCGACAAGGCAAAGGAGAAACCTATGCACATACCTATGATAGCCATCACCTTGGTGCGTTGCTCATCCCGGGTAAGATCCGCCGCCAATGCCAGCACCGCGGCGGCGATGGCGCCCATACCCTGCAGAGCACGGCCGGCGACAACGCCGTAAATACTGTCGGACATAGCCGCCAGGACACTGCCGAGGGCAAACACCAACAGGCCGCCGAGGATAACCGGCTTGCGGCCAATTCTGTCTGACAGTATCCCCATGGGGATCTGCAGTATCGCTTGAGTCAGACCATAGGCGCCGATGGCAATACCCACCCACAGAGGTGAGAAGCCTTTGAGATCTTGTCCATAGAGCGCGAAGACAGGCATGATCATGAACAAGCCCATCATGCGCAGCCCAAATACACTGGCTAATGAGAACGCGACTTTTCTTTCTGTGCCGGAAAGTCCACCGTTGGCCATAGTTTATGCCCTGGATTAAGAATTTTTTAAGGGAGCGCATGTTACCACGAAGGTTTTGAACAGCTCAAAGAGAAAAACCCAAGTCGCCCTCAGCCCACGACTGAGGGCTTGTTACTGACAGTATGCTGTCAGTAGGACAAATGCGCCGCCGCTATCGGCACAGCGCAAAATATGTGATACTTGTGCTCTTTTTCTCCAGTGATTAGCCAAAGTAGAGACTGATGGACAAGATAGACATCCGCGGTGCCAGAACCCACAATCTCAAGAACATCAATCTGACCATTCCCCGAGACAAACTCATTGTTATTACAGGCTTATCTGGTTCGGGTAAATCTTCTCTCGCCTTCGATACCCTCTACGCCGAAGGTCAGCGGCGCTATGTGGAATCCCTGTCGGCCTATGCCCGCCAATTTTTGAGTCTGATGGAAAAACCGGACGTGGATCATATCGAAGGCCTGAGCCCGGCGATCTCGATTGAACAGAAGTCCACTTCCCACAACCCGCGCTCTACCGTGGGAACCATTACCGAAATCTACGACTATCTCAGATTGCTGTTTGCCCGCGTGGGTGAGCCCCGCTGCCCGGTTCACGGCCAGCCGCTGGCGGCACAAACTGTTAGCCAAATGGTAGACAAGGTACTGGAGCGCCCCGAAGGCGAGCGCCTGATGCTGTTGGCTCCCGTAGTGCAGGGCCGCAAGGGTGAGCATGTCAAATTACTGGAGAACCTGGCGGCCCAGGGCTATATTCGCGCCCGGATCGATGGCGAGGTGTGCGATCTGTCCGACCCGCCGCCACTGGATCTGCATGTAAAACACAATATCGATGTGGTGGTTGACCGCTTCAAGGTACGCGAAGATCTGCAGCAGCGGCTGGCGGAATCTTTCGAAACCGCACTGGAGCTGTCCGGCGGTGTGGCCACTGTAGCCAGCATGGAGGAAGGCAGCAATGAAGAGTTACTGTTCTCCGCCAACTTCGCCTGCCCTCACTGTGGTTACTCCATGGCCGAGTTGGAACCCAGGCTGTTTTCCTTCAACAACCCCGCCGGTGCCTGCCCGACCTGTGACGGCCTCGGGGTACAGCAGTTTTTCGATCCCGATCGGGTGATCACCAACGACGAGCTGTCGCTGGCCGGCGGCGCCATTCGTGGCTGGGACAGACGCAACTTCTACTATTTCCAGATGCTCACCTCACTGGCCGAGCATTACGGCTTCGATGTGGAAACCCCCTTTGGCGATCTCCCCGCCAAAGTGAAGAAGATAGTGCTCTATGGCTCAGGCAAAGAGAATGTCGCCTTCCGTTATATCAACGACCGCGGCGATGTAGTGGTTCGCAACCACCCGTTCGAGGGCATCCTCAATAACATGGACAGACGCTACCGGGAGACAGAGTCCAACTCGGTGCGTGAAGAGCTGGCCAAATATATCAGCAACCAGGCCTGTTCCAGCTGTGGCGGCTCACGCCTGCGCGAAGAGGCCCGCAACGTATTTATCGGCAATATCAATCTGCCGGAGTTGACCACCTGGTCCATTGGCGAGGCCAGCGACTACTTCGCCACCCTGAGCTTTGAGGGGCAAAAGGCACAGATAGCCGAGAAGATCCTCAAGGAAGTGGGCGATCGCCTGGGCTTTTTGGTCAATGTCGGCCTCAACTACCTGAGTTTGTCTCGTTCGGCAGAAACCCTCTCAGGTGGCGAGGCGCAGCGGATCCGTCTGGCCAGCCAAATTGGCGCCGGTCTGGTCGGGGTGATGTATGTACTCGATGAACCTTCGATTGGTTTGCATCAGCGCGACAACGAGCGCCTGCTCAACACCCTCACTCACCTGCGGGACTTGGGCAACACTGTGATTGTGGTTGAACACGATGAAGACGCCATCCGCATGGCGGATCATATTATTGATATCGGCCCCGGCGCCGGGGTGCATGGCGGTGAAGTGATCTGTGACGGTGACATTAACGCCATCATGGCCTGTGAAGCATCTGTTACCGGCCAATATATGTCCGGCAAGAAAAAAATCACTGTGGCCGGAGGTCGGGTGCCCTGCGATCCCGGCAAGATGATCAAGCTGTTCGGTGCCAGCGGCAACAACCTCAAGCAGGTGGATCTGGAGATCCCTGTCGGACTGCTGACCTGTGTCACCGGGGTATCCGGCTCAGGCAAGTCCACCCTGATCAACGACACCTTCTTCAAGATTGCCCATCGCATGCTCAACGGCGCCACCGCCGAAGAGCCGGCGCCCTATGAGCGTATCGAGGGCATGGAGCTGTGCGACAAGGTGGTGGACATAGATCAAAGCCCCATAGGCCGCACGCCGCGCTCCAATCCGGCCACCTACACCGGCATATTTACCCCGATCCGCGAGCTGTTTTCGGCGACTCAGGAATCCCGTACCCGCGGCTATCAGCCGGGGCGTTTCTCCTTCAACGTCAAGGGCGGCCGCTGTGAGGCCTGTCAGGGTGACGGCCTTATCAAAGTAGAGATGCACTTCCTGCCGGATGTGTACGTGCCTTGCGATGTCTGTAAGGGCAAGCGCTACAACCGTGAAACGCTGGAAGTGAAGTACAAGGGTAAGAACATTCACGAAGTGCTGCAGATGACGGTCGAGGAAGCCCGTGTGTTCTTCGATGCGGTGCCGGCCATAGCCCGTAAACTGCAAACCCTGATGGATGTCGGTCTGTCTTATATACGTTTGGGCCAGAGCGCCACCACCCTTTCCGGCGGCGAGGCTCAGCGGGTCAAACTGGCTAAAGAGCTGTCGAAGCGGGATACAGGTAAGACCCTCTATATTCTGGATGAACCCACCACAGGGCTGCACTTTGCCGATATCCAACTGCTGCTGGATGTACTGCACAGACTCAAGTCCCAGGGCAACACCATAGTGGTGATTGAACACAATCTGGATGTGATCAAGACAGCCGACTGGATAGTGGATCTGGGGCCGGAAGGTGGTTCGGGTGGCGGCACTATTCTGGTGGCCGGCACCCCGGAGCAGGTAGCCGAGCATCCAGAGTCCCATACCGCCCGCTTCCTTAAACCTATGCTGTGAGGTGACTGTGACAGGCAACAGACTACTGTTATTGGCCCTGGTTATCTGTATGGCGGGTTTATTACTGGCAGCCTTGGACCCCTTGGTAGGCAACTGCAAACGCTATTTGGGTGAAGTGGTCCATTCCGGCCCGGATGGCACTACCGTCGCCCTGCCCGATGGCCGCACGGCGCTGGTTGAACCCAGTGCCCTGCCCCCGGCGACCCTGGTCACCATAGGCGCCAAGCGTCATTTGGTATCGGGAATAGAGGTATTCAAGCTCAAAGGCCGAGCAGAGGCAGATACGCCTTCGGCCAGCCATGGCGGCAATCCCCTACCGCCCGGCTATCAGGGCGGCGTGGCACAAGCCGCGAAATAAGCAGGCAAACCTGTCTCGGAGAATGGTATAAACTGCAACATAGCTTGAGTTGATTACCCTTGCCGGAGGCAGGATGCCGATGACACTCTCTATCCACCCGCCGCTGTGGGCACTCTCTATTCGCTCTCCGCTGTGGGCACTCCTATTGATATTGCCGATGCTTGCTGCCGGTTGCAGCAGTTCGCCCGAACGCTGCGGCGCTGAGATTCAACTGAACTGGGCCGAGACAAAGCAGCTGCAACAGGATATCGAAATGCTTGCCTCGCCCAGGCTGCAAGGTCGGCGCAGCGGCACCCAAGGCGCTGCGCTGACCCGCGAGTACCTCACAGAGCGCTTTGAACAAATCGGCCTGCAGCCGCTCACTTCGGTATTTCCGCCCCTGGCCGAGACTCTGAGCGGCTTTCAACACTCATTCAACTATGTCGATGGCTTTGCCGACGCTCGGGGCATCAACCTTTTGGGCTGGCTGCCGGCTGCCGAACCGACCACTGAGTGGCGCCTGCTGATTGCCCACTATGATCACCTGGGCGATCGCGGCCCGGGCTTTTATCCGGGAGCCGACGACAACGCCTCTGGCGTGGCGGCCTTGTTGGCCATAGCCCGAAGAGTCAAACAAGCGCCCAGTCGCTATAACCTGCTATTTATTGCCAGTGACGCCGAAGAACCCGGACTCTATGGCAGCAAGGCCTTGGTGAGCGCATTGCAACAAAGCGGTTTTGCCGAGCACATCTCGCTGGCGGTCAATCTGGATATGATAGGCAGACCCGGGCTTCCCTATGCCATCTACCTCGAAGGCAGCCGCTATTTCCGCCACTATGATGACTTCAGCGCCTATCTGATGGCGGGCACAGGGCTGTGCATTCGCCCCAGTCATCCGCGCCCTATTGGTCGCAGCGTGCAGCGCAGCGACTGGCTCAGGGCCTCGGATCATTATCCCTTCCACCAGGCTGGGATCCCCTGGCTCTATTTCGGCGTTCCCGCCCACGCCCAGTACCATACCCGTGATGACACGCCCGACAGACTGGATTATCCTTTTATCGGCGCCGTGACCGAAGCAGCCGATCTGCTGCTGCGACTGCCATCGGAACAGCTACAAAACCGATAGTTGGCCTACTATTTGCTTTAAATTTGCCATAAAAACACCTTTAGTCGTGGAAAATAGCAGATTTCGCTGTTATAATCTGGCGTTTTCGGTGCGGGAAATCGACACGGGGTTGATTTTCTGTCTGTGAAACTTTCTGCGTCATCCAGACGCGTCCACAAGGCTACAACCCATGTCATCCAGTGAAAAAACTTTCCGAGAACTCGGCCTCTCCGAGGCATTGCTGCGTGCTCTAGATGAGCTCGGCTACGAGAACCCGACCCCAATTCAAGCCGCGAGTATCGCCCCCCTGATGGCGGGCCAGGATATTCTTGGCCAGGCACAGACAGGTACAGGTAAAACCGGTGCCTTCGCTCTGCCTCTGCTTAATGCAACAGATCATAACCTCAACGCACCGCAAATTCTGGTGCTGGCACCGACCCGCGAACTGGCGGTACAGGTAGCTGAAGCTTTCTCAAGCTATGCCAAATTCATGAAAGGTTTCCATGTACTGCCTATCTATGGCGGTCAAAGCATGCACCAACAGCTGCAGGCGCTGCGTCGCGGCCCTCAGGTAGTCGTTGGTACTCCAGGCCGAGTCATGGACCATATGCGCCGTGGCACCCTCAAGCTCGATAGCCTCAAGGCTCTGGTGCTGGATGAAGCCGATGAAATGCTGAAAATGGGCTTTATCGACGATATCGAGTGGATCTTGGATCATACTCCGGCCGAGCGTCAGCTGGCACTGTTCTCTGCCACTATGCCTGAGCAGATCAAGCGGGTTGCCAACAAGCACCTGAACAACCCTGCCACCATCAGCATTGCCGCCAGCCACACCACGGTTGACTCCATTGAGCAGCGTTTTGTACAGGTGTCTCAGCACAATAAACTGGAAGCCCTGGTACGTGTGCTCGAAGTGGAAAACACCGAAGGTATCATCATCTTCGTGCGTACCCGTAACTCCTGTGTGGAACTGGCCGAGAAGCTGGAAGCCCGCGGTTACGCCTCATCACCACTGCACGGTGATATGAATCAACAGGCCCGTGAGCGCGCCGTGGATCAACTCAAGTCCGGTAAGCTGGACATTTTGATTGCCACCGACGTTGCTGCCCGTGGTCTGGACGTTGAGCGTATCGGTCACGTGGTCAACTATGACATCCCTTACGATACCGAAGCCTATGTACACCGTATCGGTCGTACCGGCCGCGCCGGTCGTACCGGGATGGCGATTCTGTTTGTGACTCACAGAGAGATGCGCATGCTGCGCACCATTGAGCGTGCCACCAACAGCCGTATTTCTCCAATGAAGGTTCCAAGCCCTGAGACTGTGGCCGAGCGCCGTCTGTCACGTTTGGGCGATCAGGTAGCTGCCACCATAGCCAACGAAGAGCTGGACTTTATGAAGGGCGCCGTGGCTCAACTGTGTCAGCAGTTGGAAGTGGACACAGATATTCT
Source organism: Shewanella sp. BJSY2023SW007 (assembly GCF_047314525.1). Taxonomy (NCBI): domain Bacteria; kingdom Pseudomonadati; phylum Pseudomonadota; class Gammaproteobacteria; order Alteromonadales; family Shewanellaceae; genus Shewanella; species Shewanella sp. BJSY2023SW007. Next base: position 34,725 of record NZ_JBKORL010000107.1, read on the forward strand.
GGCGGCCGCACTGCTGCAACAAGTACAGCAGGAGCGTCCGCTGCAGTTGCCTCCGATCCAGGAGCGTCAGCGTGACAGCCGTGATGATCGTAGCTCACGCGACGATCGTGGTTCACGGGAAGATCGTGGTTCACGGGAAGATCGTGGTTCGCGCCGTCGTGACTCTCGTCCGGTTCCCGGCGATCTCGGCAAGGCCGATTCCCTGAAGGATAACCCGGATCTGCAGATGTGCCGTTATGTACTGGATGTGGGTCGTGAGCACGGAGTGGGTGTGGGCAATATCGTGGGTGCCATCGCCAATGAAGCCAGCATAGACAGCCGTTACATAGGCCAAATCCAACTGTTTGACTCTCTGACTACAGTCGATCTGCCTGCCGGTATGCCTAAAGACGTACTGGCGCACCTGAAGAAAGTTCGGGTATGCGGCAAGCCTATCAATATCCGTGAAGCAGGTAGCCAGAGCTTCGAAGGTGAACAGCGCCCTGCTCGTCGCCCTCGCAAGCACTCGGGCGAACGCCGTCCGGATCGTAAGCCCCGTCGTCGTGATGACCGCAGCTGATCCAGCGGATTAAATCAACTCGGTAAAAATGCCGCTCACTCATGGTGAGCGGCGTTTTTCTTTATATTGATTAAGCAGTGTCGGCAGATACAACTGTGCTTGGGAATATCCCGCAGGGTCAGTTCCAGGTAACTAAAATCAGCCTTCATGCACCAGCAAAGCGCAGGATCTGTACCTGCCGCCATGGCGCATTGGTTGGCTTGTTGACATACAGGGCAGCGAGCAGCGGACTTTTCGGTCATGAAGCCTCCCTGTCAGCGGGATGATTGATGCCATCCATCACGGGAGCATCCTTGAAGGTAAAAGGATCCAAGTCGTTGATGCACCCCAGATTAACGCCATACTCCTCTGGATTCGAGCGCCTTTGATGGTGAGTATAGATACCGCAGCGACTACAGAAATAATGTTTGGCGGTATGGGTATTGAACTGATAACAGCTGAGCAGCTCTGCACCGCTAACCAGCTTGAGATTGGCCAAGGACACAGAAGCTACCGGCGCACCGCGGCGGCGACACATGGAGCAATCACAACGGCGAACATTGTTCACTCCTTCGGGAAAAGTGAGCGCCAACTGAACCCCGCCACAATGGCAACGGGCAATATAGTGAGTCTGAGTCATGACAATCCTTGTAATCCTGATTGAACGGGCAAGCTTATGCTGAAAATTCGAGCAAAACGGCATACGGCTGAATTCATCTTGCCCCAGGGTACGCAGCTTGCCAATAGACAGCAGCTGAACTGCCAAGCTAAAGAAAGTAATCTTCCCAACAAAGAGTAAGCATTTCCCCCGATATTGCTGCAGCCAATAGCCAAGACTCCCCATCATAATGGAGCAAACTGCGGCCCACATCTACTGCGCCCCAGCTCAAGTCAATGCCGAATTCCCCCCCCAGGAGTCAGTGATAAGGCGCGGCGACCACTGCCTCAGTATGACGCTAAGCATAGCGGCCAAGCTGCTTACCGCCCCTATAACAGCGAGGATTTGTCATCGCCGCAAGAGAGTTGCCAACGAGTGTTTCTATTCGCGAACAAATAGCCTGTCACCAGACAGCAACAACCAATCTCATTGATTAGCTGAGTTTTTAATTTATTTTTAAGGAAGCATTTTTCGGTTATAACCCTATGGATCCCATGCCACAAAATAGGTAGACTGGCCCCGGTTTACCTCCTTGGAAACAAACCAAGGGATATGATTTGGGGGCGTAAATCGGTTGCTTGAGTAGCCAGTACGCGCTCTCCTCAACTTATAGAGAAGGAAATAATGGGTTTACAAGAAAAACAATGGAAGCGCTCTATCGAAGAGCAGTATGTGGTTGAGTTCAAGCAGGACATAAAAAGCATTCTGGATGCCGACCTGGACGTAACCTTTGACTGGGACAGCTTCGACAGCGCCAAAGAGATCATGTACGTGCCCACCTATGCACTGGATAGTGTCAAATCCGCGTTCAGAGAACTCGCCAACGACCAGGACGCCAAGGAAGAGATTGTTGCGCAGATCAAAACCCTGCATATAAAGAACATCAACGACAATGCCGAAGAAGCCAAGAACATGCGTATCGGCGATGGCGTTTTCGCTCTCGAAGTCGGTTTCGGCGGCAACCATGCCTGTGTCTTCAACGACACAGCTATCCGCCAGTACCTGGAAAACAACCTCTGATCATCTAAGCAGAGCGTGATACCTGGGCTCATCTCCATTTGAGGCCCATCTGTATCCAAGGCCGGTCCTCCCCCTGAGACCGGCCTTTTACTTTTTAATGGCTTAAGCCAGTCCATTGCCAGCCCCTAGGGCTAAAGCCACAGAGTCAAGTTCCCAACCCTGTACTGCCAAACAAAAAAAGCGCGCCTGATGGCGCGCCGAATAGATTAAGGCTCTTGCCTTACTACTTCTTGGGGAAGATGGGATAAGCCTCCTGGCCCAGCAAGGTACCCTTTACCTCTTTGCCGTAGTAACCGGCATGCTTGTGATACTTGCCTTGGGTTTCCTCGAGCTTTCCTTTGAAGCGGGGATCCTGAGGACGCTCATGGGAGTTGATATAGGCGGCCACATCCCAGGCTTGCTGAGTGGTTAGCTGCATACTCTTGCCCAGCGGCATATTCTCGTGGATAAAGAAGGCCGCCGTGTTAACCCTGTGCATTCCGGCGCCCCAGTTAAAGCTCTGAGGCCCCCAAAGCGGTGGCAAGGCATATACACCGGCTATCGCTTGGCCCTGACCATCGGCGCCATGACATGCTTGGCAATGAGCCTGATAAACCTGCTCACCACGGGCTGGATCATAAGCCAATTCAGGTTTGGGGATTGAAGGGTAACCCCTGCCCGGCAAATTGGCGCGTTGCTCTACCGTCAACTGCTGCTTAATAGCTTCAGGGATGGGGAAGTCTTCCCGTTTGCCGCCCTTGATAAGCTCGGCATCGGCCAGTTCAGGCACTTCGCCTTTGACGCCGTATTGATCCATCAAGCCACCTACCCCAAGCCAATAGGCATAGGCAGACAAGGCCACCAACTCAGGGCTGCCGCTCTCTGGCGCCTTGCCGTTCATTGAATAGGTAAAACAGCCCTGAATACGCTCTTCGAAGCTGTTGACCTTATCGTTCTTCTTCCGATAGGCAGGATAAGCGAAGTAAGCGCCCCAGATAGGAGAAGCATTGGGCTTACGACCGGCATCCATATGGCAGTTGACACAGTTCAACTCATTGCCGACGTATTTGTCGCGCAGTTGCTGAGTATTGACGAACAGCTGATAGCCCTGACGTACCTTATCACCAAAAGCACCGGCCGGAATCGCATCCAGAGGTCTGGGGATCAGATATTCCTGCCCTTGAACCTTGGGTGAAGAAGGCAGTTGCGCCTGACGATCGGGCAGATTCTCGGCCTGGGCCTGAGCTGTAATTGCGGCCACAGCACCCATGATAAACAGAGTAGATTTTTTCATGCTGCGTCCTTACTTGAGATTGGCAAAATAACTGGCAATAGCGTCAATTTCGGCGCTGCTGAGCTGTTTGGCAACATGCTCCATCATGCCATCGACATCGCCTTTACGGCTGCCATCCTGCCAAGCGTGCAGTTGAGTCTTGATATAACTGGCTTGCTGACCGGCAAGCCTGGGGAAAGTGCCGCCACCCAGGCCGGAAGGGCCATGACAAGTCACACAAGCGGGTAGGTTCCGGGTCCAGTCGCCCTGGTACACCAGTTTTTCGGTCGGATCGGCAAATACCACTTGCTCACCTCTGAGCTGGGGTTTGACTTCAGCGACACTCTGGGCCGCGAAGTAATCCGCCACCTGGCCGATAACCTCATCCCCTTGCAGGGTCATGGCCATAGGCATCATGGTAGCGTTTTGGCGGGTTCCTGCCTGAAACAGCTTGATTTGTTGTTGAATATATTGGCTTGAGAGTCCGGCGAGTCTTGGGCCCAACGGCTCTACGCCCTGTCCCTGAGGGCCGTGGCAACTGCCACAAAGCGCGGCCTGCGGTGGCATAGCCGGCTCTGCTGCCATAGCGGTTCCTATGGACTGAACCAACAGCAGCAGACCACCTGCGGCGAGCGTGATTGATTTCATCTGTTATCCCCCAAAATGAGTAAGTGCTATAGCATAGATCCAAATCACATATATGAGAAGTTTGCGATAAACATCAAAAAACCGGAGAGATCGGACATAATCCAGATGCCATAAGGTTTGCAGCTCAAATAAATCCCAAGCTTTGAAATATTTGCTTACGATTTGAGTTTTATAAAAAACCCTTTTCTAACAATGTATTGGATAACGATTCTCGTTTAGAGGTAGTTACTCTCCAAAGCGGGTCGTCTCAAAGCTATTGAGGAAATGATGTAACAGATAACAAGCCAACAGGGTACCGACTATGGCCACCAGAATGCTACTCACCCGATACAGGGCACTGAAGATCAGATCATTACCCGGAGTCAGATATTGACCGAACAATATCCCTAAGGTGGTCATGGCACCAAAGCCCACCGCCGAACCACTGGCCTCTTTGACATGAGCCTGGGCAAACAACAAAGTACCGAACCAGAGCATAGGTACAACCAACAAAAGCACACCTGACCAGTCATACAGCAACAGCTGCACCGCCATCCCGTATACCACCCCGAGCACAGTGCCCATTGCCCGTTTGCGAGCGTAGTCGAGGGCACCGTTCCAATGCATGGGAAACAGCAACAGCAGTGTAGTAGCCTGCGCCGACATGGAATCGCGCAGATCGAAAGCCTGGAATATCAGAAACGACAGGGTTGCGACGCTGGCCCCCATCAAAGCTTCATGGCGCATTCTGTGGGGCTGTTTGGGCCCGGGCACATAAGCACTGCGAGGCTCAACATCCGGGATCAGCACTGTCATCAAATAAGCTATCAGCACAGACAGCACACTGGCCCAAAAATTACCGAAGATGAGATCGTTAAGATCGGTATCCGGATAACTGGCAAAATGCAGCATGATGCTGAGGCTGATCACTCCATTGGCACCAAACAGAAACAGGGCGCCACGGGACATACAGGCAAAGCGATACAGAAACAGCACAAAGACAATCAAGGTCATCAGTGCCGGATGGCTGCCAAACAAACCGCCTATGATGCCCACCTCGATCCCACAGACAACAGCCGCGGCCAGCAACTGGCGCGCGGCATGGCCGTTCATCACTGGCACCAGCCCCAGCAACAACATGGGGGTAACTGTGTAAAACACCCCATAGTTCCAATTCATCAGCTTACAGATCAGAAAGCCCAGACTGGCACCTGTGGCGATGCGCAGGCACTGGCGCAGCTCATTCTGAGTCAAGGGGTGGTGACGCAAGATCATCGGCCACCTCAATAAATGTAGTGCAGCAGGCTGACTGCCTTGATCTGCAGCTTGGCCATGAAACGATAGAAACTATTGTCCGGCAGCAGTTGTACGGTAGCACGGGAGCCAGCGGCCAACATGGGGTGTTCTTCACTCAGAAGTTCAAAGTGCAATCGCAGACGCTGAGCATCCCGCACCCAACGATCCGACTCGGTCGGCGTCGCCAACATGCCGTTAGCATCGAATTGTCCGGCGCTGACACCGGCATCGCGGCTACTGACTCTGGCGGGGTAGAGTCTGCCTGGTTCGGCATCGAACGCCACCCAGGCTTCAGTGCCCGGCTCAACTCCCCTGAGAGTTTTCTCGCGAAAATCGGCAATGATATCCATCTGCTCCGACACCAGGGCCAATACAGGTTGGCCCTTGTTGGCCATGCTGCCACTCGCCAGTTGCAGATTAGTCACTATGCCTTCGTGTTCTGCCAGCACCTTGGTGTAACTCAGATCCAATTCAGCCTGAGCCAAACGGCTGCGGGCCTGACGTAACTTGAGGTTCTCTGTCCCGGCTGTTCCCCGGGAAACCTTGAGTTTAGCCAACTGCGCCTTGGAAGCCACCAACTTTGCTTGTGCCGAGCTGGCATCGGTATCGGCCTGATCCTTGAGCTGGCGTGACACACCATTACTGGCATAGAGGGCATCCAGGCGCCTGGCCTCACGTTGTTTCTGTTGCAACATGGCCTCATTGGCGCTGACATCGGCGCTGGCAGCCTCTATGGCAGCATCCAGCTCGGCGTTATCCTGCACCGCCTGCTCCAGCGCCAGTTTGGCTTGCTCCAGCGCGAGCTCAAAAGGAGCCGGGTCAATGGCGAAGAGTAACTGCCCGGCCTCTACATGTTGATTGTTGGCTACGGCCACAGATTGCACCGGGCCGCTCACTTGGGGGGCTACCTTGACCACAGTGCGGGTCGCCATCGCCTGTGGCGTCAGCGGCATCTCCAGATCCGCCAACATGAAATAGGCAAAGACCAGCACAAAGCCCACCATGGAAAATTTAACGAGTCTGGCAAATTGTTGATCTGGCGTCATAAAGTCTCTCTCATTTCGCTTGCTCTTGCTGCAGCTGATGTTGGGCGTTATCGCAAATCCTGGTGATCACAGCTTCAAAATGAGCCAGCTCATTCGGATCTATGCCCGCCAACAACTTGGCCCGTACCTGGATGATTCTGGCCTCCATGGAGCGAATAACTTCTTCACCTTCAGCCGTCATGGAAACGATGCGAGCCCTTTTGTCATGCTCGCAGCTGTGGCGGGAGATTAGCCCTTGCTGCTCCAACTGACCCAGGGTCCGCATCAAAGAAGGCAATTCAATTTCCAGCGACTCGGCCAACGGCTTTTGACTGATGTGGTCGCCCATGCGTCTCAACTTCCACAGCGCGGTCCAACGGGGATGGGTCAGCCCCAAAGGAGCCAATTCATTGTCGGCGACCATGCGCCATAAACGGTGTAAACGCCCCAAGCGCTCTCCCAGAGAGGTCTCGGTCAGCTGTTCTATATATCTGTGCATCTCGACTCACTAATTAATTAGCAGGCTAAGCATTTTATTTATTTAGCCTGCTAAGTAAATAGCCGATCGAAAATAAACCCGATCTGCCTCGCACATCTGCTCAGTAAGTAAACGGATCGGAGCAAAAATTTGTCATAAGTCGCAATTGCTTAACACCTGGCTCACTATAATTATTCAACCTTGTTTGAACCTGGGAAGGTACAATGAGCCCGGCGCAAGATCGTGGCGATTACCAGGCCACGTCAAGCCGCCGCACTCGTTTCATCACTCCCATGCCTGGAGGCTAACTTGTTCTCACATCTAAAAATCGGCACTCGAATCGTGCTGGGGATCTGCGCCGTGCTTATCGCCATGATGAGCTTTATCATGCCCTTGGTACTGTCGGAATTTTCCGACCAAATTGATAATGCCGAGCAGCGTGAACTGCATAAGCTATATCAAACCGCGATTGCTGAAATAGACTCTTCAGGCAAATTGGCCGAGGCGTTGGCCACTGTGGTGGCCAATACCCCGGAAATGCAACAGGAATTCGCCTTCGGCGAAAGGGATTCACTCAACAACCGCAGCCAACAACTGTTTGTCCCGTTGAAGCGGGATTTTGCCGTGCAGCAGTTTCAATTCCATCTGCCACCGGCCACCTCCTTCCTCAGGGTACATAAGCCGGAAAAGTTCGGTGACGATCTCTCTGGGTTTCGCCAAACCGTAGTGCAGACCAACAACAGCAAGCAGCCGATAATGGGGCTCGAGAAGGGGGTGGCCGGCCTCGGGATCCGTGGCCTGGCTCCTATGACTTATCAGGGACAACACACAGGCTCGGTGGAGTTTGGTATGTCATTCGGCCAGCCTTTCTTCGATGCCTTCAAACAGAATTACCAGGCCGAAATTGCCCTGCTGACACCTGACAGCAGCGGTTACCGCCGTTTTGGCGGAACCTTTGAAACAGCGGCTTTCAAAGACGCGGCGCTGCTGCAGAAAGTACAACAGGGGAAAGCTGACAAGTCTTTGATAAGTCTGAATAACAATAGTTATGTCCTCTACCTGCATCAGGTGACTGACTTTTCCGATAACCCCATTGGCGTACTGGCGATCGCCATGGATCGCAGCCACTCGGAAGCCAGCCTCTGGTATATCAAACTCAAGTTGGTGGCCATTGGTGCCATAGCGCTGTTGGCGGGCGCCGTTATCGCCTTCTTTATCGCCCGCAGCATCACCCGCCCTATAGCGCAAACCACCAGCGCCATGGAAGATATCGCTCAAGGGGAAGGCGACCTGACCAAGCGTATCGAGGTGAGCAGCAAGGATGAAATTGCCGATCTGGCGCGGGCATTCAATCTGTTTGTCGCCAAAATCCAGCAAACTATTCAGCAAGTGACTCAAGCCACGGACTCACTGGCAACCTCGGCCGAAGAGATGTCCGGCATCACCAGCGACAGCCGCCACAGCGCCGAGCGGCAGCAAAGGGAAACCGAACAAGTGGCTACCGCCATGAACGAGATGGCCGCCACGGTTCAGGAGGTCGCCCAAAATGCCACTGTTGCCGCCGACTCGGCAGAGCAAGCCGATACCGCCACAGATTCAGGTAAACAGGTGGTCAACAGTGTGGTTGAGCTGATGGCCGGGCTGGAGTCAGAGATCCGCGGCGCCGCGGCAGCTATCGACCAGCTAGAGCAGGACAGTCAGGCGATAGACTCAGTGTTGGAAGTGATCCGCAACATTGCCGATCAAACCAACCTGCTGGCACTCAATGCCGCCATTGAAGCGGCCAGGGCCGGCGAGCAGGGACGGGGCTTTGCCGTGGTAGCCGATGAAGTACGCACCCTGGCGAGCCGCACCCAGGCATCGACAACCGAAATTCAACAGATGATTGAAACCCTGCAACAAGGGGCGCAGTCAGCCGTCGGTGTGATGCAGAGCAGTAATCAAACCATGGATAAGTGTGTTGCCGAAGTGCAAAACGCCGATGCGGCTCTCAATGAGATCCGCGCCGCGGTTTCCGCCATCACCCAGATGAATATCCAGATAGCCAGCGCCGCCAACGAGCAGTGCGCCGTCTCGGCCGAGATCAATCGCAATCTCAATAATATCAATGATGGCGTGGCTCAGGGCAGTGAAAGCGCAGCCCAGATAGCCGTCGCCGGTGAAGAGCTGGCGCAGCTGTCGGTACGCCTCAAGCAGTTGGTCAGCCAATTCAAGGTTTAACTCACTAAAGACAAGCCCACCTGTTGGTGGGCTTCCTTTTATCAAAGGTTCACTGAGAGGCCATCACTTGCCTGGACGCACTCCCAGTGTATGGCAGATGGCATAGGTGAGCTCGGCGCGGTTCAGGGTATAGAAGTGGAAATCTTTCACTCCTTCACGGGAAAGCACCTTGACCATGTCGATGGCCACGTTGGCGCCCACCAACGCCCGGGTACCGGGATCGTTATCCAAACCTTCAAACTGGCGGTGCAGCCATCCCGGCAAAGACACATTGGTCATGGCGGCGAAACGCTTAAGCTGGTTGAAGTTGCCCACAGGCAATATCCCGGGAACAATTTCCACATCAATGCCGGCGGCCACACAACGGTCGCGGAACCTGAGATAAGACTCCACATCGAAGAAAAACTGGGTGATGGCACGGCTGGCACCGGCCTCAATCTTGCGCTTCAGGTTGATAAGGTCGGCCTGAGCATTGGTCGCATCCGGGTGCACCTCAGGATAGGCAGCCACCGAAATATCAAAGTCGGCGACCGAGCGCAGCAAACGCACCAGATCCGAGGCAAAACGTGTCGGCTTGGGGCTGCCTTCCGGCAGATCGCCTCGCAGCGCCACTATGTTACGAATACCGCTGTTCCAGTAGTGACGCGCCAACTCCAGTAACTCTTCATCACTGGCATCCACCAATGTCAGGTGCGGCGCCGCCACCAGCTCGGTTTCCTGCTGGATCCGCTCGATCACGCTGTGAGTGCGATCCCGCACTCCTGAGTTGGCACCATAGGTGACAGAAACAAACTTGGGATTCAGTGGCTCCAGGCGCTGAATTGAGTTCCACAATAAAGTTTCCATCTCAGGTGTTGAGGGCGGAAAGAACTCGAAAGAAACATTGATGTCGCCGTTGAGCTCGGACAAGCTCTGGTTCAGCGAGTGCGCATGTTGTGCGTGATGAAAAGCCATTGAAAATTCCCTCAACTGTCTATCTGGACGTTTGGACGTCTATATGTCCACATACTAGAGAAACTGTCATTGAAGTCAAGCCCAAAAATGGCTTCAAAGATGTATTTATCTTAATCGGTATAAAAGCCACTAATGAGTGTTTCTGCAAGCCTCGGCTTTACGCCTGGGGAGAGCTTTCGAACAGGTGATCCTGTGCCTGGAAAATAGGCGTATCTCTGCAGGTATATAAGCAATTTCAAGCAACGCTATGATTGCAGAATTGCACCAATTCCCCCTTCGGAGCCGCCGCTGGCGTTGTTGCAAATTGGCGTAGCCGAGACAGGGATGTCGAGGCTCGAAGGTCGAGCAAGGCGAATGTTGCTAGGCAACAAGCTTATGAGCGCGAGCCAAGGAAGGCGAGCTGGCCGTTATGCATGGATGCATTTGGCGAGTCCTGAGTGTAGCCAATTTGTTTCATAAGCCAGCGGGGATTTCGGCTACGTTGGGGTGTCCTTGGGGATGCAAGGGGCTTTGGACAAGCAAAGCCCCTTGCCCGGTGTGGTTTGGCGAGAGTTGCGTAGCAACGTGCTTTCGAGCGAGAGCCAGGGATGGCGAACTGGCCCTTATGCATGGAGGCATTTACACCACGACTTTAGGCCGCTGGAACAGCGGCTATCATTGTTTTCAGCTCAAAATAGCCAAATAACATAGATTGAACTTCCAGCAACGGATGTCTCCCATTGCCTGCCGCAGGCTTATGCACAGGCGAGCCTGTGACACGGCGTGAATACGTCCATGTAGCCTCGACGAAAACATCCTTGTTTTCGACGGTCACAGTCCCGCCTGTGCCTGGAAATAGGCGTATGTCTGCAAATCGCTCAAATATTTCAAGCCGCTCAGGACTAACAGAGTTGCACCTATTCCCCCTCGGTGTCGCCGAAAGCCGTTGGCGCAAATAACGTGGCTGAGGGCGAATGCTCGCTGGTGGCGAGTGTGTTTATGAGCGCGAGCCAAGGAAGGCGAGCTGGCCGTTATGCATGGATGCATTTGGCGAGTCCTGAGTGTAGCCAATTTGTTTCATAAGCCAGCGGG